>JAUMYI010000017.1 GCA_030528705.1 Comamonadaceae bacterium
ATGCCAGCGCGCAATCACTCGGGCACGACGAGTTTGTCGCCCACCGAGACCGGATCGTGCGTGTCCATGATCAGGCCGTAGGAAACGCGGTCGAAGACGCGGAAGATCAGCAACACCCCATTGGGCTCGTCGGGCAGGCGAATGCGCGCGTTGGGCCCGTTTTCGGGGTCGCGCGCCAGCCGGCCGTTGCGCAGGATTTGCAGCACATGGCCTGGCTCGATGGCATCGTTGCGCCCCAGGTTGATGGCCACGACCTGGCCGGAGGAGGCGTTCTTCACAGCCTGGTCGCCATACAGCGCCACCACGCGGCCTTCCACGTCCTTGGCCGGCAGGCGCGGCACGAAGTTGTCGTAATTGGCTTCCTCGTTGATCAGGTCCAGCCGATCGCCCACGCGCACGTCCGTGGCCACCGAGGTGACCTCCAGCGTAGCCGGGCGGTATTCCTCAATGACGCGGCCGCGCCGATCGGTCTGCTCGACGAAGAATTCATCGCGCACGATGCGCGCCTGGCCCACGTATTCGCCCTCATAGCCCAGGATCTCCTTGGTTTCCGGATCCTGCAGCGGCTTGGCCTTGCGGAAGATGGACAGATTGCGCGGCGCGCCATCCTTGACAGCCAGGGGCACGCTGTCCGTGCCGCGCACGTAGATCAGATCGCCATTGCCCATGACCAGGCGCTCGTCCACCGAGGCCACGACATCGGGCAGCCCACTCAGGTCTTCCAGGCTCTTGATGAACGGGCGCACCAGGAAAGGCTCAATCAGATCGCGCCGTACGGTGGGCAGCGCGGCGGCGCTGAGCGGCTCGGCGCGCACCGTGGGCGAGAGCTTGATCGTGCCGCCGCCGCCAGGGGCCAGCCCCAGGCGGGCATAGCCATCGCGCACGTCCAGGTGCAGCACCTGGCCGGGATAGATCAGGTGCGGGTTCCTCACCGTGTCCATGTTCATGCCCCACAGCGCCGGCCAGCGCCAAGGGCGGTGCAGATACATGCCGGAGATGGCCCACAGCGTATCGCCACGGCGCACGGTGTAGGTGCTGGGCGCATCGGCCTTGAGCTCGCGCACCGGGATGCCGCGCGCAGCCACTTGCTGGGCGATGGCCCGTTGCTGCTGGGTGATGGGGTATTTCTGCGCCTGTGCCGCAGGGGCCAGCAGCGCCGCACACGCCACCGCAACGGACAGCAGCCTCCCCACCGGGCTTGCAAAACGAACAGCGATTTGGTTTGTTCTGATGTGGTTCATGGTGTCGTACAACAAGTGAATGCCCCCTCTGCTGGGCTGGTGCGCATGGGCAGAGCACTGGCCCCTCGGCGCCTGCGTGGGCGCGACAGCGACAGCAGGCTTTACTAACAAACGTCCCAATTTGTGACAAATTGCAGGGATTCTGATTCGATGGCCCTTACAAATCAATGATTTTTTATGCCACAGCGGCCATCCAGGGCAAAAATGGCGAAAATAACGACAGTTTACAAAAGAGTTTTGCACACGCCATGGCCCTTCTGCCCATTCTTCACTACCCAGACCCGCGCCTGCACAAGGTGGCCGCCCCCGTCACGCAAGTGGGGCCGCGCATTCAGCAAATCGCCGCCGACATGCTCGAAACCATGTACGAGTCCAACGGCGTGGGGCTGGCTGCCACGCAGGTGGACGTGCACGAGCGCCTGTTCGTGATGGATGTCTCCGAAGAGCGCAACCAGCCCCAGGTGCTGATCAACCCCGAGCTCGTCTGGGCCAGCGAGGAAATGCACAGCGGCGAGGAAGGCTGCCTGTCCATCCCCGGCATTTACGATGGCGTGCAGCGCCATGCCCGCGTGCACGTCAAGGCCCAGGACGAGCACGGCCAATGGCGCACCATCGAGGCCGAAGGCTTGCAGGCCGTGTGCATCCAGCACGAGATGGACCACCTCAAAGGCAAGCTGTTCATTGATTACCTCTCGCCGCTCAAGCGCAACCGCATCAAGACCAAGATGCTCAAGCGCAGCAAGAGCGAAGCCCCCGCCTGAGCACCTGTTCATACCCCTTTTGCCCGTCGCGCCCGCAACAGCGGGCGCGCCGCGTCTTGCGGAGCCTTCATGCGCATTGCTTTTGCCGGCACGCCGGAATTTGCCCAACAGGCCCTGGCTGCCATGCTGGCCGCGGGCTTTCGCCCCGCCGTGGTCCTGACGCAGCCCGACCGCCCCGCAGGCCGGGGCCTGCGCCTTGCGCCTTCGCCCGTCAAGCAGCTGGCCCAGGCGCAAGGCATTGCCGTGCTGCAGCCCCAAGGGCTGCGCCTGGATGGCAAATACGCCGCCGATGCCCAAGCCGCCCAGCAGGCGCTGGCGGCGTTGCAACTGGATTTGATGGTCGTGGCCGCCTATGGGCTGATTCTTCCGGCCTGGGTGCTGCAAATGCCGCGCTACGGCTGCCTGAACATCCACGCCAGCCTGTTGCCGCGCTGGCGCGGCGCGGCGCCCATCCACCGCGCCATCGAGGCTGGCGATGCCGAAACCGGCATCAGCATCATGCAAATGGATGAGGGACTGGACACCGGCGCCGTCGTCTCCAGCCAAGCCATACCGATTCACGCGGGCGAGAGCACGGCGCAATTGCACGAGCGCCTGGCGCAGCTGGGCGGCCAGTGCATCGTCGCGGCGCTGCAGCAGTTGCAACAGGCCCAGGCGCCGCTGCCCAGCCAGCCCCAGCCGGCCGAAGGCATCAGCTATGCGCACAAGATCGAACGCGCGCAAAGCCAACTCGACTGGCAGCGCCCGGCCGATGCACTGGCGCGCCAAGTCTGCGCCTTCGACCCCTTCCCCGGTGCGCAGGCGCTGTTTCAGGCCGCAGCCGGCGGCGCAGCGCAGACGCTGAAAATCTGGCAGGCCCAGGCATTGCCGGCCACGGCCACAGATGCCGATGCCGAGGCCGAGGCCGATGCCAGCGCCGGCGCTGCGGCCGCGCCGGGCACCGTGCTGCAAGTCGATCGCCACGGCGTGGACGTGGCCTGCGGCCAGGGCAGCGTGCTGCGCCTGCTGCAATTGCAGCGCGCCGGCGGTAAACGCCAGCCGGTGCAGCAGTTTCTCAACGGCTTTGCCATCGCCGCCGGGGATTGTTTCGTCACTGCCGCCGCCGATGCCGCCGCCGGCACTTCCGGCGCGCCCGAGGCACGCCGCTGAATCCGCGCCCTGCCCGCCCCAACTGCACACACTCGCCATGCCCAGCCCTGTAGCGCCGCCACCCGCCCCTGGAGCCGTGCCGCCTGGCCAGACGAGGCTGCAGGCCTTGCTGCGCCATCCGGCCTTTCGCGAAGGCGTGCGCGCCCAACTGCAAGTGGCGCCGGGCATCGGCGCCTGGGGCCTGGTCACTGGCGTGGCCATGGTGAAAAGCGGGCTGTCCGTGCCGATGGCGGTACTGATGTCGCTGCTGGTCTATGCCGGCAGCTCACAGCTGGCGGTGCTGCCCCTGCTGGCCGTGCAATCGCCGCTGTGGGTGATCTGGCTGACGGGCCTGTGCGTCAACCTGCGCTTTGTCATCTTCAGCAGCATGTGGCGCACGCCGCTGGGCCACTGGCCGCCCTTCAGGCGACTGCTGATGAGCTACCTGGCCACGGACATGGTGTTCGTGCTGTTCTTCAAACGCTTTCAAGACCCCAGCCCCAGCCCTGAGCACGAGCCCTACCTCTGGGGCAGCGTTGGCCTCACCTGGCTGGCCTGGCAAATCCCCTCGATGCTGGGCATCTTCCTGGCCAACTTCATCCCCATGCACTGGGGCTTGGGCTTTGCCGGCATCCTGGCCCTGCTGGGCGTGACGCTGTCCATGCTGGTGGATCGCTACACCGCCCTGGCCGCGCTGCTCGCTGGCGGCGTGGCCATCGCGACCTACGGCCTGCCGCTCAAGCTCAACATCCTGGTGGCCATTGGCGCAGCCGTGGTGCTGGGCCTGCTGTTTGACCACACCCAGCGCATCGTGCACGAGCGCCAACGCGCCCAGCAGCCCCCTACCAAGACGCAATAAGGCCGCCCCCCATGGACAGCAACGACTGGTACACCCTGGCAGCCATCCTGGGCCTGGCCCTGGTGACGCTGCTCACGCGGGCCTTTTTCCTCATCCCGCGCCGCGAGCTGCCACTGCCCGATTGGCTGCGCCGTGGCCTGAAATACGCCCCCTTGGCGGCGCTGGCGGCCGTCATCGTGCCGGAGCTGCTCATGAGCGACGGCCAACTGATTCACACCTGGCGCGACGCCCGGCTCTGGGCCGCGCCGGCGGCCTGCCTGTATTTCTTTCTGCGCCGAGGCATTCTGGGCACCATCGTCACCGGCATGCTGGTCTATCTGCCCTTGCGCCTGGGCCTGGGCTGGTAGCCGGCAGGGCCCCGCAGGCCCAATCGTGGGCCCCTTCCTGTTGCAGCCCCCAAAACGAGCAATGCCAGCAGCCCCGAAGGACTGCTGGCATTTTTTCAGCAGGATGTCTGCCCGCACGCGCCGGGCAGGCGCAGCTCATGCAATCAGTTCGATTGCAGCAAACGGCGCACGTCGCGGTTGTTGGGCAGGGTGTAGTCGTAGGCGCTGACGATGCGGCTGTCCTGCGTGCGCACCAGCTTCAGGCTCACGTAGGTAAAGCGCGCCGCGGCGGAGTATGTGCCCACCAGCACCACGCCGGAGTTCTGGCTCTTGGCGATGTCCTGGATCTCGCGCGAGAGCAGCAGCTCGCCCGTGCCTTCCTGCACGAAGACATTGCCGCGCAGCTTGATCTCGCGCACGTTCATGCCTGCGTTGGCCAGGGTCGAGGCGTACTGCTCGGAGAGCGTGCGCCCCAGCGGCGCGGACACGCGCGTGTCGTTGACGTCCACGATGGTGGCCACCAGCAGCGGGCTGTTCTGGAAGGCCGTGGTGTCGTAGCCGCCGATTAGCTGCAGCGCCGCGTTCTGGTTGGTTTTCAGAAAGCTGTTGTTGGCCGCATCCTGGTAGCTGGGCTCGACCCGGACGGTGTTGGTGTGATTCGCGCAGCCAGCAACCAGTGCGGCCGCAGCCAGCGCAGAGGCAAGAAATTGGACTTTCATTGGTTCACCACTTTCATATTGATGTTCTTGAAGCTGCTTTGGAACAGGCCGGCGTCCACGTTCTCCAGGTAGTACACGTCGGTCGTGCGCGAGAGGAAGCGCTCATTGTGCAGCACCGCAGTCGTCAGCACCAATTCCGTGCCGGTCTGGCCGGAGTAGCCGGGCAGCGGGCCGTCGTGGTCGTAGTTTGGCGACAGCGGCGTGGTCTGGGTGTTGTGCTGGCCATAGCGCACGCTCACGCCATCGCCCAGGTTGTAGTAGCCGCGCCCGCCATGGCCGCTGATCCACAGATTGGAGGGGTGGCGCACCACCTGCGAGTGGTAGACCACGGTGTACTGGCCGGCCACGGGGTGCTGCTGCACGGCCGCGCCGCGCTCGACCAAGCGCGTCATCAGCATGTCGCGGAAGGCCCATTCAAACTGGCCGGCATTCTCGGGGATGGCCACGTAAATGGGCGAACCCTGCGTGACGCCCGCAGCCTCCAGAGCCGCTGCGGTGCGGTTGGCGGCATCGGCGCTGATCACGCTCCAATGCTGCGCCGAGCGGACCTTGTACTGGCCTGCCTGATCGAAATTGCGCGACAGGGGGATTGCGCTGCTGCCGCAGCCCACCAGACCAGCGACGGCCACTGCCAGCGCGGCGGCGTGAAAAACGCGTTGATGCATCATGACTCTCCTAGTATTGACAGACCGCTGAAACTGGCGGCCCACACTCACAAAGTAACGTTTAGTCACCTAATGTCATATTGGAAAACAAGATAAGCGATTCCTCACCAGCGATCTGCAATTTTTTTCGATTGTTTGCAAAAAATTGGCAGTGATTGGCAGGAAAGCCACGTTTTGGCCGCCGCTGCGCCACCACTGCGCCGTCTTTGTGCCGCCTTTGCGCTCTCACTGCGCCCGTTGCGCCAGGATTTCAAAGGCCGGCAACTGCTTGCCCTCCAGCACCTCCAGAAAAGCGCCGCCGCCGGTGGAGATGTAGCCAATGCGCGGCTCCAGGCCGTACTTGGCAATGGCCGCCAGAGTATCGCCGCCGCCGGCGATGCTGAAGGCCTGCGAATCGGCAATGGCGTGCGAGAGCGTGCGCGTGCCTTGCTCGAAGGCGTCGAACTCGAACACGCCCACCGGGCCGTTCCAGACGATGGTGCCGGCCTGCTGCAGCTGCGCGGCCAGCTCGGCGGCCGTCTTGGGGCCAATGTCCAGGATCAGCTCATCGGTCTGCACCTGGCTGGCCGGCTTGGTCAGCGCCGGCGCATCGGCGGCAAAGCGCTGCGCCACCACCACGTCCTGCGGGATGGGCACGGCGCAGCCGCGCGCGCGCATCATCTCGATGATGGCCTTGGCCTCGCCCACCAAATCGGGCTCGGCCAGGCTGTTGCCGATCGGCAGCCCGGCAGCCAGCATGAAGGTGTTGGCAATGCCGCCGCCGACGATCAGCGCATCGACCTTCTCGGCCAGGCTGCGCAAAATAGTCAGCTTGGTCGAAACCTTGGCGCCGCCGACGATGGCCACCAGCGGCCGCTTGGGCTCGCGCAGCGCCTTGCCCAGCGCGTCGATCTCGGCGGCCAGCAGCGGGCCAGCGCAGGCCACGGGCGCGTACTGCGCAATGCCGTAGGTCGATGCCTCGGCCCGGTGCGCCGTGCCAAAGGCGTCGTGCACGAAGATGTCGCACAGCGCCGCCATCTTGCGCGCCAGCTCGGCGTCGTTCTTCTTCTCGCCCACGTTGCCGCGGCAGTTCTCCAGCAGCAGCACCTGGCCGGGCGCCACATCCACGCCATCGACCCAGTCGCGCACCAGCGGCACCTGCTGGCCCAGCAGCTCGCCCAGGCGCTGCGCCACCGGCGCCAGCGAATCGCCCGGCTGCAGTTGCCCCTCCTTGGGGCGGCCCAGGTGGCTGGTGAGCATCACGGCCGCGCCAGCGTCCAGGGCCATGCGGATGGCCGGCACCGAGGCGCGGATGCGCGTGTCCTCGCTGATGCGCCCCTGCTCGTCCAGCGGCACGTTCAGATCCGCGCGAATGAAGACCCGCTTGCCCCGGGCCTGGCCCTGGGCGCACAAATCGCTGAAACGAATGAATTGCATGTGTTCTCCATCAAGGGTTCAAAGGCGCACGCTGGGCCGCTTGCGCCAGCTCCGGCGGTCGATCTGCGGCCACCGGGCTTGGACTGCGAAAAATCCCGCAAGCATAAGCGGTTTTGCAGGCACGCTCAGGCGTGCAGGCGCGCCTGCAGGAACTGGCCGATGGCCGCATGGGCCCAGGTCGCTTCGGGCAGCAGCCGGCCCATCTTGATGAACTCGTGCGCCACGCCGCGGTAAAGCTCCAGCTCCACCGGCACGGCCTGCATGCGCAGCCGGTCGGCATAGGCCAGGCCCTCGTCGCACAACGGGTCGCACTCGGCCAGCACGAACAGCGCCGGGGCCACGGCCTGCACCTCGGGCGCCAGCAGTGGCGCAAAGCGCCAGTCCTGGCGCTGCGCCGGGTCGATGTAGTGGGCGAAAAACCATTGCAGCAACGCCGCGCTCAGCACCGGGCCGCGGGCATGGCGTTGGTGCGAGGCCGTGTCCTGCCAGGCGCTGGCGCCCGGGTGGATCAACAACTGGGCCCGCAGCGGCAGGGCTGCATCGCGCGCCATCAGCGCCAGCGCCGCCGCCAACGTGCCGCCGGCGCTGTCGCCGCCCACGGCCAGGCGCTGGCCGTCCAGCCCCCACTGCGCGCCGTGGCGCGCCAGCCAGCACAGCGCGTCCCAGCCATCGTGCAGCGCCGTGGGGAAGCGCCACTGCGGCGCCAGCCGGTAATCGAGCGCCAGCACGGCCAGCTGCGCGTTGTGGGCGATGCGCGCGCACAGCACGTCGTGCGTATCCAGGTCGCCCACGACGAAGCCCCCGCCGTGCAAGTACAGCAGCGCCGGCCAGGGCTTGGCAGCCAGGCCAGGCCGGGCCTGGGGGGTGTAGAGCCGCACCGGCAGCGCATGGCCGTCGCGCGCCGGGATGTGCGCATCGCGGTGCTGCACCTGCGCCGGCCGGTCTTCTTCGAGCACTTGCGCGCCGCTGCGGTAGGCCTGCCGCGCCTGCTGCGGCGTGAGCGTGTGCAGCGGCGCGCGCTGAGCGCGCGCCATGCCGGTGACGATGGCGCGCATGGGCGGCGTCAACTGCGGCCACCAGGGCTGGCCGGCCAGCTCATCCAGGGCCGCAGCGGATGGGAGTGGCGTGTCGCTCGGCATGGCAGCCATGCCTTCAATACTGGGCAGGCGCAGCGCGGCGCTGCAGCACGCCAATGGGCGGGGCCCAGCGCTCGCCGGGCTTTTTCTTGGCGGTGACCAGGGTGACGTCGGCCGGCTCGAAGACCTCGACGTTGTGCGTGATCGGCGTGGTCAGCACGTACTGCGCGCGCGTGGACTTGAGAAAGTGCCCCACCAGCTGGATGTTGCGCACGTCCAGGTGCGCAAAGGGCTCGTCGATGAAGACGAAGCCGCCCGAGGCTTCGTCGTCCTTGAGCAGGCCCACCAGCAGGATCAGCGATTTGATGACTTGCTGCCCGCCGGAGGCCTCGCCGTCGTTGAGGCCAATCTGGCCCTTGCCATCGAAGTTGAAGCGCACCTTCAGCTCGGCCTGGCGCAGCGCGGCGTCGTCGTTTTCCAGCTGCGGGGTGTCGGCCTGCACGGCCACGCCAGCGAGTTCGCCCAGCTCGGTGATGTTCTTGCGGTAGCGGCGCACGGTGGCGCGCAGCACGTCGATGTAGCGTTCGCGGGCGTTGTCCACGGCGATGCGGGCCGATTCGTTGCTGGCCTGGCGCTGCTGCAACTGGGCCTGCTGGCTGGCCACTTGCGCGAGCATCAGCGTGTGGCGCTCCTCGATGCTGGGGTCGGTTTCCCATTCGCCCTCCTCCAGCTCGCGGGCCACGGCCTGGCCGCGCAGCCGCGCCTGCGTGGCGTTGCTGAACTGCTCGCGCAGTTGCGCAATGGCCTCGGGCGCAATCCAGCGCGGCGGGAACTGGCGGCGCTGGCGGCGCGATTGGGCGCTGCGGGTGCGCAGCGCATCGCGGCGGCCCTGCCATTCGCGCGCAAAGCGGCTGGCGGCCGATTCGTCGCCCTGCAGGCGCTGCTGGGTGTGCTGGTACTGGCTTTGCGCCTGGCGCAGCTGCTCGCCCAGGCGTTGGTGCTGCTGGTCCAGCTCGGCGTAACGCTGGCCGGCGCTGATGCGCGCCTGGCGCAGCTGCACCAGCTGGCTGCGCGCGGTGGCAAATTCCTCGCTGCGGCGCGCCAGCTCCTCGGCGGCGCGGTGGCCGGCGGCGGCGGCCTTGGCGGCCTGCAACTGGCGCTCGGCTTCGCGCTGCCGCTGGGCGATGGCCTGCAACTGCGCATCCAGCTCGGCCAGGCGCTGTTCGATGGATTCGTGCCGCGCGGCCAGCGCGGCGGCGCCAAACTGGTGCTGGCTGGGCGGCACCCAGACGCTGCGCCCGCCGCGGCCGTCGCGCCAGTAGGCCTGCGGGGTGATCCATTCGCCGCCGGCGGCAAAGCCAGCGGCGGTGTCGGGCACGCAGCGGATGGCCGCCAGCGTCCTGAGCAGCCACACGGGCAGCGGCGCGGCCACGTGCAGCGCGGCCAGCAGGCTGTGCGGCGGCACGCGCTCGGGCGCGGGCGCGGCATCGGCCACCAGGTAGTGGCGGTAACGCTGCTGCTCGGCCAACTGGCTGGCGCGGGCTTCGTCGGCAGGGTCGTCCAGCACCACCACCCAGCGCGCGCTGCGCAGCACGCCTTCGGCAGCGCCGCGCCAGTGCTCGTCGGTGATTTCGATGGCCTCGGCCACGAAGTGGTGGGCAATGCCCTGCTGGCGCAGCAACTGGGCAAAGCGCGTGGCGTCCTCCGGGCGCGGGGCGGTGCGGGCGCTGCGCAATTGTTCGAGGGCGCGCTGCGCGGCCTCGCGCTCTTGCTGGCGGGCGAGCCAGTCGCGCTCGTGCGTCTGGCGCTGCTGCTGCAGTTGCTGCACGCGCAGCGCCAGTTGCTCGGCATCGCCTTCGACCTGGGCCAGCGCGTGCAACTCCTCGGCCTGGCGCACCAGGGCCTCGACCGGGGTTTCGTGCCCGCGCGCTTCGCTCAGGGCCTCTTGCGCGGCTTTGCGCAGGGCCTCGGCCTGGGCCAGTTGCGCGGCCAGTTGCTCTTGCTGCTGCGCCAGTTGCAGCAGGGCCTGGCGATCTTGGCGCTGGCGCGCCAGGCTTTTGCCGTGCTCCAGGCGCTGGCGGTGCAAGTCCGCAGCCTCGGCCCGCAGGGCGTCGCGCGCGTCGCGCCATTCCAGCACGGGGATGGCTTCGCTGTGCAGGCGCTCGCGCTCGCGCAGCTTGGCCTGGTACTGGCGGTAGAGGTTCAGGCGCGCCTCCACCAGCGCCAACTGGGCCTGGCCGTGGGCCAGCTCCTTGGCGGCGGCCTCGGCCTCGTCGGCCACCTCGCGCTGGTGGCGGCGCGCCTCCTCGTAGCGATCGAGCACCTCCTGATCGCCGAACACGTCAAACACCAGGCGCAGCAACTCCTTGGGCGAGTATTCGCACAGCCGGTCGGTCTGGCCCTGCTCCAGCGCCAGCACGCGGGCGATGGCGCGCGAGAGGCCGGCCGTCTCCAGGCGGCGGCGCCAGTGCTCAATGCCCAGCCAGTCTTTGTCGGGCAGCTCCAGCAGCTGTTCGATGGCCACGTCGCCATCGGCCATGTAGTAGCGCCGCTGCCAGTCGCCGCCGTTGCGCTGGATGCGGCAGGCCAGCGTGACCTGGTCGGCATAGAGCAGGTTGCGCGCAAAGGGGCGGCTGGAGCTTTGCCGCGTGCGCGGGCGGTTGTCCACCACGGCGCGCAGCCAGGAGGCATCGGCGTTGGCGTGGCGCGCATAGGTCTTGAAGCTGCGCCCGCCCGAGCATTCCAGGCCCAGCAGGGTGCGCATGGCGTCCAGCAGCGTGGTCTTGCCCGAGCCGTTGGGCCCGGCCACGGTGATGATGGCGCCGTCCAGCGGCAGGCTCAGGCGCTGGCAGTAGTCCCAGTGCAGCAGTTCGATGGATTGGAGGTGAAACATGGGGCGGGCTCGGTTCAGGCGGTGGGCGGCTGGGCATCGGGCAGCGCGGGCGCGGCATCGGGGCCAAGGTCGGCGCCGGCAGGGGGCGTGTGCGATGGCGGCGCAGTCTCTGCCGTGGCCTCTGGCGCAGCGGCCTCTGGCCCGGCTTGGGCTTCGGCGGCGCGGGCGCGCTCCAGCACCTGGGCCAGCGCGCCTTCCAGGATGCGCGGGGCCATCACGTCGTAGTCCAGCAGCAAGTCCAGCAGCGGGCCTTCGGCGATGTCGTCGCCGCGGCGCAGGATGAAGCCGTGGTTCTCCAGCCGCTTGAGGTTCATGTCCAGCCGGGTCTTCTTGCCCAGCTGGGCGCCGAAGTCGGCCAAGAGCGCCTTGTAGGAGACCAGCGGGCTGACGCTGGCGGCCTTGGGCATGGGCTTTTCGCTGGCGAACATCTCGCTCTGGCCGGGGCCATCGGCGGCGTTGTCGCGCGCGGCCTGGCGCTCGCGCTTGGGCAGCACGATCAGCGCCCACAGCACCACCAGCAGCGAGACGCCGTCGCGCGGCAAGTCAAAGTTGTTGTGGCTGGCCAGCCCGCTCTCGCCCAGCACGGCGTTCTCGGCGCTGCGCGCCAGCGCCACCGTGACGTGGTCAGCGTGGATGTTGTCCACCAGGCGCAGGCCCACGCCGGCCAGGCGCTGCTCCAGGGCCTGCCAGAGTTCGGCATCGACCAGGGCGCGGCGAATGCGCGGGTGCTGGCGCGGCAGCCAGCGGCGCGCCAGCAGCTCGGCGGCTAGCAGGGCCGCTTCGTCGGTTGTGCTGTTCATGGTTGGGAAGAATTTTTTCGCGGGGGGCGGCCGCGGCGCGGGCCGGCGGCAGCAGTCTGGGTGGCCTGGGCGGTGGGCAACGCCAGGGCCGGCCAGGGCGGCGGCGGGGATTGTTCAGGGTGCAGGCAACCTTCGCTCATGGCCTGCACGGCGTGGTGCTGCACCGGCAGCACGCGCGGCGAGAGCAAAGCGCGCCAGCCCGAACGCGCCAGCTCGCCGGTCTGGCCCTTGAGGGTTTGCGCCTGGGCATCGCCCAGCAAGGGCAGCAATTGCATGCGGTAGGCGGCCTGGGCAAAGCGCCCGCCCAGCACGGCCTCGTGCAGGGGGCGCGATGGCGCGGCGGCTTCCGACCCCGCATCCTGCCCGTCCTCTGGCCCGGCAGCCGTCTGGGCCGATGCCTGCCACTGCGCCAGCAGCTCGATCAGGCCATGCAATTCCTCGGGCAGGCTGGGCACGTCCAGCCTGCCGCCTGCGGCGCTGGCCGGCGGCGGCAAGGCGCTGCTGCGCTGCGGGTCGGGCCGCTCGCGCTCGAACTCGGCCTCGGCCACGTCCAGCACATCGTGCTGGCTGAGCACCCAGGGCTGCACGCCCTGCGCCAGCGCGCCCTCCAGCAGCGCGGGCAGGGCCGCGTGCTCGCGCAGCCAGTCGCGCACGTCGGAGCTGGTCACGCCGGTGCTGCCCAGCGTGACGCGCTGGCGGTCGGCCTGCTGCATGGCGCGGTTGAACTGGCTGGCCATGGACAGCAGCCGCGCCTGGGCATGGCCCAGCGCGCGCGCCTCGCGTTCGAGCCGCACGTCGCCGCTGTCGCTGCGGATCAGCGCCGTCAGCGCCTGCCCAGCGCGCTCGACCAAGGCCAGCGCGCGCGCAAAGCGCGGCTGGGCCTGGCGCAGCCGCGCCTCGGAGCCGCTGGCAATCGCATCGGCAAACTCATCGTGCAGGCGCGCCAACTGGGCGTGCAGGTGCCTGAGCTGCGTGGCATCGGCCAGGCCCAGGGCCTGCGCGCCGGCCACCTGGGCCAGCAAAGCGGCCAAGTCGTCGCTCTCACTGGCAGCCTGCGCCAGCGGCGCCAGCAGGCTGTGCAGCTGCCGCGCCAGATCAGACAGGGCGTAGTCCTGCTGCGTGGCATCCCAGACCAGCAAGCCCGCTTCGCGCAGGCGCTTGAGCACGTTCTCCAGCGCCTGCGGCAGCAGGGCGTGAAACAGCAGGTTCAAATCCTCGCGCGCCACGCGCCCCTTGGGCGTGCTGGCCAGCTCCAGAAAGCACCACAGGCGCAACTGCACCACGTGGCGCGGCCCGGAAAACAGGCTGCGCAGCGCATCCAACAGTTCCAGCCGCTGCCCCAGCGCCCAGGCCAGAGGCGCTTCGGCGGCCAGCGCCGGGGCGCGGAAATACGCCTCGAAGCTGCCGCCGTCTTCATCGTGATCCAGTAGGGGGTCCATCGCGCCGATTATTGCCCAGCGCCAGCCCTGCCCGGCGCTGGGTCAGGCCCCAGAGCGTGTGATGGGCTTTCCGCCCCCCCCCGCGAGAGCGCAGGGTTCATCACACGCCTTCACCATGCCGGCAATGATTGATTTTGATTCTCACACGCAGCACCAGCCTACAATGGCGGCTTTGCTGTATTTCATCCCACCCCAAAACGGAGGCTTTTCTTCATGACCGCTCGCAACTTCAAGCGCAACACCCTGTGCGCCGCCCTGCTCGCTCTGGGCGCTGGCGCTTTCTCGCCCGCCGCCCTGGCCGCTGGCGAGGTCAACCTCTACACCACGCGCGAGCCGGCGCTGATCGAGCCGCTGCTCAAGGCCTTCGAGAAGGACAGCGGCACCAAGGTCAACACCGTGTTCGTCAAGGACGGCCTGCTCGAACGCGCCAAGGCCGAGGGCGCGCAATCGCCTGCGGACGTGTTCATGGTGGTGGACATCGGCAACTTGCTGGACCTGGTCAACGCCGGCGTGACGCAGCCGATCCAGTCCGAGGCGCTGACCAGCACGCTGCCAGCGCATCTGCGCGGCGCCAATGGCGAGTGGTTCGCGCTGTCGCTGCGCGACCGCGTGCTGTACGTGGACAAGGACCTGGAGCTGACCAGCTTCAGCTATGAAGACCTGGCCGACCCGAAATGGAAGGGCAAGGTCTGCATCCGCGCCGGCCAGCACCCCTACAACACGGCGCTGATCTCGGCCATGATCGCGCACAACGGCGCCGAGGCCACCGAGCAGTGGCTCAAGGGCGTCAAGGCCAATCTGGCGCGCAAGGCCACCGGCGGCGACCGCAACGTGGCGCGCGACATCCTGGGCGGCATTTGCGACATCGGCATCGCCAACAACTACTACGTGGGCCGCATGAAAAATGCCAAGCCCGACAGCGACGACTACAAGTGGGGCCAGGCCATCAAGGTGGTGCGCCCGACCTTCGGCAAGGACGGCGGCACGCACGTGAACATCTCCGGCGGCGCAGTGGCCAAGAACGCGCCCAACAAGGACAACGCCGTCAAGCTGCTGGAGTACCTGGTGTCCGTGCCGGCCCAGGAGCTGTACGCCAACGCCAACTACGAATACCCGATCCGCGAAGGCGTCAAGCTCGACCCGGTGACCGAATCCTTCGGCCCGCTCAAGGTCGACACCCTGCCGCTGACGGAAGTGGCCAAGCACCGCAAGCTCGCCAGCGAGCTGGTGGACAAGGTCGGCTTCGACAACTGATCGCAAACGCAGATCTTCCCTGCCAGCTGCGCCCCGCCGTCAATGGCGGGCCAGCGCAGCAGCCCTTTGCCTCGCCGCCCAGCACTGGGCGGCGTTTTGCCATTGACACGCAGCATGCACCGCCGGCTGCTTTTCTTCAGGCCCCTGGGGGCCTTTGACCTGCCTTGTCCGACACCGCCCTGCCCCTTTGCGCGCTGCCGCGCGCCCCACTCCGCCTGGGCTGGCCCGCAGCCCTGGCCTGCGCCCTGCTGGCGCTGCTGGCGCTGGCGCCCATCGCCGCGCTGCTGTGGCATGCGCAGCATGCGCAATGGGACCATTGGTCGCACCTGACCCAGCACGTGCTGCCCGTGGCGGCGCGCAACACGCTGTGGCTGCTGCTGGGCGTGGGGCTGCTGGTCACAGCCATCGGCACCGGCGCGGCCTGGCTGGTGACGGCCTACCGCTTCCCCGGCCGTGGCCTGCTGGTCTGGGCGCTGCTGCTGCCCATGGCCATCCCCAGCTACGTGATCGCCTACGCCTACCTGGACGTGCTGCACCCCATCGGCCCGCTGCAGGGCTGGGTGCGCGAGTTGCTGGGCTACGCCAGCCCGCGCGAATTTCGCCTGCCCGACGTGCGCTCGCTGCCCGGCGCCATCGTGCTGCTCTCGCTGGTGCTCTACCCCTATGTGTACCTGAGCACGCGCTTCATGTTCATGAGCCAGAGCGCCAGCCTGCTCGAAGCGGCGCGCACCCTGGGCTGCTCGGCCGCCGGCGCATTCTGGCGCGTGGCCCTGCCCATGGCGCGCCCGGGCGTCGCCACCGGCGTGGCACTGGCGCTGCTGGAGACGCTCAACGACATCGGCGCCTCCGAGTTCCTCGGCGTGCGCACCATGACCGTGGCCACCTACAACACCTGGGTGACCCGCTCCGACCTGGGCGGCGCGGCGCAACTGGCGCTGCTGATGCTGCTGCTGGTCCTGGCCCTGATCCTGCTGGAGCGGCGCGGCCGCCAGCGCCAACGCTTTGCCACCGCGCAGCGCCTGCGCCCGGCGCAGCCGCGCCAGCTGCATGGCGGCCGCGCCTGGCTGGCGCTGCTGCTGGGCGCACTGCCAGTGCTGCTGGGCTTTGCCGTGCCCGCCGCCTACCTGGCCGGCGCCGCCGCCGAGCGCCTGCACGAGGCGCACAGCATCTCCCCGGCGCTGTGGGAAAGCCTGCGCAACACCGTTGCGCTGGCGCTGGCAGCCACCGGCATCGCGCTGCTGTGCGGCCTGCTGCTGGCCTGGCAGGCGCGCCTGGCCATCGACGGGCGGCGCAGCCTCTGGGCCATGGCCTGCGCCCGCATCGGCCACCTGGGCTACGCCATTCCGGGCACCATCTTGGCCATCGGCCTGCTCAGCCCGCTGGCGCTGATGGACCGGGGCATCTCCGCCCTGCTGCGCGAGCCCGGCCTGTGGCTGATGGCCAGCAGCGCGGCGCTGGTCATGGCCTATGTGCTGCGCTTCATGGCCATTGCCATCGGCGGCGTCGAGGCCGGGCTGGCGCGCATCCCGCCCTCGCTGGAGCAAGCCTCGCGCCTGCTGGGCCACGGCAGCGCCGCCACGCTCTGGCGCGTACACCTGCCGCTGCTGCGCCCGGCGCTGGCCGCCGCTGCGCTGCTGGTGTTCGTCGACAGCATGAAAGAACTGCCGGCCACGCTGCTGCTGCGCCCGCGGAACTTCGAAACCCTGGCCACGCGCCTGTATGCCGAAGCCGCGCGCGGCGCCTACGAGGAAGGCGCCATCGCCGCCCTGGCCATCGTGCTGGCCGGCCTGCTGCCGGTGATCGTGCTGGCGCGCACCCAGCTGGCCGTGGGCAGCAACGGCCCGCCAGCGCGGCCACAAGCCCCCCAAACGCCCACGCCGCCCCAGCGCGCCGCCGTGCAGCGCCAGGCCATTGCATGAATCGCCCTATACCCCCATGCCGCAGACCATGCCCCCCTCACCGCAGACCGCACCACAGGCCAGCCCAGAGGCCGCCTTTCTCGCCATCGAACGGCTGCGCCTGGGCTACGACACGCCCCAGGGCCTGCGCGAGATCGTGCGCGACTTCTCGCTGCAGCTGCCGCGCGGCGAAATCGCCTGCCTGATCGGCGCCTCCGGCTGCGGCAAATCCACCATCTTGCGCGCCATCGCCGGCTTCGAGCCGCTGCGCGCGGGCCGCATCCATCTGGGCGGCAGGCTGCTGTCCTCGCCCAGCCAGAGCGTGCCGCCCGAGCAGCGCCAAGTGGGCATGATGTTCCAGGACTACGCGCTGTTCCCGCACCTGAACGTGTTTCACAACATCGCCTTCGGGCTGCGCGCGCTGGGCCGCGCCCAGCGCCAGGCGCGCGTGGCCGAGATGCTCGAACTGGTGGGCCTGCCGCAGGCGGCCAGGGCCTGGCCGCACGAGCTCTCCGGCGGCCAGCAGCAGCGCGTGGCGCTGGCGCGGGCACTGGCGCCCTCGCCGGCGCTGCTGCTGCTCGACGAGCCCTTCTCCAACCTCGACACCGAGCTGCGCGAACACCTGGCGCACGAGGTGCGCGACATCCTGCGCCAGGGCCAGCACACCGCCATCCTGGTCACGCACAACAAGCAGGAAGCGCGCATCATGGCCAACCGCGTCGGCCTGCTGGCCAGCGGTCAGGCGGTGCAGTGGCACTGCCCGGATTCGATCATCTGAAGTACGTTCTTCATTTTCGAACACCACGGCTCAATTGACCCAACGTCCAAATCCAAAATCAATTTCAAACCATCAAAATCAACCAATCTCAATCCGATGAAAGAATCATTCAATGGCCAATAAAAACAACACAAAAATCATCGGAGCAATGCTTTTTCTTGCATTCACCACTGCCCATGCCGCAGAAAACACATTACCAGAATGCAACCCCAATAACGCCATTGGATTCGAAGGCCCGCCAAGGCCATCGCCCTCTTTTTCATGGAACCGAGAGAGCATTCCAGAAGTCTTTTTTCATGATTACTCAAAGCTCTCAAACCGAAACCCCAAGGCCATTGATGAGGCATCCAAAGCATTCCACATCAAAAACCCCGGCAGCGTCAAACACATCGCCATATCCCCATCCATGAACCTGGCCAAAATGGTGATTGGCCACGAGGGCATTGATTACCACTACATCGTCATCAAGCACTCGACACAGGATTTGAGTGCATGCACCCCAAGGGATCAAATCAACTTCGCCATCAGCTCTTTGCCAACCATCTTGAGCTTCGCTGAGTCCGACTCAACCCCAAAAAAATGCATGATCAGCTCCATGTCCTTTGATTTAAAGTCCAGCCTGACACATCAGTTTTCATCGAACGTCGACTGCAATCATCCGCTCACCAAGGATTCGGCCAAGGCCTATGCAGAATCCATCGAAGACTTGATGAATTTTCTATACCACTGAGGGCCGGTTCAAGCCCCCGGCACACGTGGCAAAAGGGGGTTGGGGATGGGCTGCAAGGCACAGAGCGCAGCCGGCTGCGCCCCTGGCCTCGCATGCCATCCTGAGCTGTAGCGCCCACTTGTGGTTCGATGGGCGCTGGGCTTACCAGACTTTCAGCCGTTTTTCCGGCGCTACATACATCTTGTCTCCCGGTTGGATGCCGTAGTCGGCATAGAACTTGTCCATCAGGTTGACGATGTTGTTGATGCGGTATTTGCCGGGCGGGTGTTCGTCGGTCAGGCCGGCAATCAGTGCTTCGGGGGTAATCACATTGCGCCAAACCTTGGCGTAGCTTTCAAAGACCTGCTTGGTGTCGAGGTTTTCTTTTTCGGCAATGTCCAGTGCCACGGTGAGGCCGCCCAAATCGGCCATGATTTCGCCGGTGGAGATGTCGCCGTTCACATGGTGGCCGGGGGCGACTTCAATGGCGGAGTAAATCGCTGCGGCCTGTTTCACTTTTTCCTGGAAACGGCGGAGGTCGGCCTTCGTCCACCAGTTGTTCAGGTTGCCTTTTTCGTCGAACTGCGCGCCAGTGCTGTCGAATGCGTGCGACATTTCATGGCCGATAACGGTGCCGATGCCGCCCAGATTTTCTGCGCGGGTGGCCTTGGGCGAGTAAAACGGCGGCTGCAAGATGGCGGCGGGGAACACGATTTCGTTGGTCATCGGGCTGTAATAGGCATTGACCGTTTGCGGGGTCATGTACCACTCGTCCCGGTTGGTGGGTTGGTTGAGCTTGCCCAGTATGCGCCTGGTTTCAATGGCGTTTATCGCATTCACGGCCTCAACCAGATTGCCGCCTTCGGCGTAGGGCTTGACCACCAGGCCGGGGTAGTCCTTCCATTTGTCGGGATAGCCGATTTTGATGGCCAGGGTGCCGAGTTTTTTCAGGGCGCGGGCTTTGGTTTCATCGCTCAGCCAGTCCAGGGCATTGATGCGGCGGGCGTAGGTGTCGCGGATGGCATCGGCCATTGCCAGTACGTCGGCCTTGGTTTGTGGCGAGAAGGCTTTTTCTACATAGACTTTGCCCAAAAGTTCGCCGAATTTGCTGTTGGTGACGGCATAGGCCAGCTTTTCGTCAGGGTCAACGTGCTCGATGCCGATATAGGCCGCCAGATATTTTGCGCCGGCCTCAATCACTTTTTTGGAAAGATAGGCGCTGTTTGCCTTGATGATGCCAAGCTCCGCCTGCGATTTGAAGGCGTCCAGATTTTCAGGGGTGGACAGTTCGCTGAGCTTTTGCAGGGCGGCGGGCTCTTTCACCACGATTTTGCTGGCTTTGTCCAGGCCGTTGGCTTTGAGCGTGGCGATGTAAGCCGTATGGGCGGTCAGCCTCTCAAGTGCCGCCAATGTCATCACGTTGTAGAGCTTGTTCTGGTCCTGCTTGTCTTCCGGCGCCAGTTGGGCGGCGGCCAGTTTCTTTTCCAGCGCCATGACCGAATCGGCTTTGCGTTTGGCCTCTTCTGCACCGTATCCACTCAGCATGAACAGGTCTTGCATGTAGGCGTGGTAGGCAGTGCGGATTTTCTGTGACAACTCATCCTCGCCTTCCAGATACTGCTTTTCCAGCCCGATGTCCGGCGTGCCGATTTCCAGGATGTGGATGCTGCTGTCTTTGGCGTCTTGCTCTACACCGAGGGAAACCGTGGGTGTGTAGCCGAGCAAAAACTGTTTGCTGGTTACGGCATTGAAGGTCTGCCAGTCTTGCGCGGCTTTGATTTCGTCCAGATAAGGCTGGATTGGCTTGAAGCCCAGCTGGTCGCGGGTTTTGAAATCCAGCGCCATGTTGTAGAAATCAATGACTTTTTTCTCATCGCTGCCGGCCTTGAGGCTGGCGTAGTTTTTGCCCAAATCCGCCAGGATGGCTTTGAGGGTTTCTTCGGCCTGGTCGTTCAACACGGTCATGTTGTTGACTTCGGCCTTGTCGGCGGGCAGTTTGGTTTCGGTCAAATAGTCATGGTTGATATGACCGTAGAAATCGTCTTGCAGGCGCGGTTTTGCGCCCGCCGTTGCGGGCTTGTGCGCGCCGTCAGCCGGCTGGGCCAGCGTGGCGGTGGGGGCTGTGCTCAGGGGCGGCTGGCTCGGCAGGCCGGTGCAGGCAATCAAGCCAGCGGCCAGCAGCGCGCCGATGAGGATGCTCAGGGGTTTCTTGTTCATGAATGGACTCTCCGTGAGGGTTGAGAAACGGCAATCAGGGTGTTTTTTGCCGGTGAAAAATGGGGGGTTTGGCTGGGTCAGTCCAGCAGTTTTTCCAGAATCAGCTGCCAATCGCTCAGGTCTTTGCGGGCGGCAAGAGCCGCTTTCACCTCAAGGGGGTAGTCGGTGATGATGCCGTCCACATCAGTGGCGGTGAAGCGGGCGATGGATTCCTTGGTATTGACCGTCCAAACCACCACGCGCTTGCCTGCGGCGCGGATGCTGGCGATGTTGCGCTGGGTGGCCTCGCCTTCTTCCATGACGAGGTAATCGCCGGTCAGCGTTGCGGGGTTGCCAAGGCTGAAAAAGTAGAGAAAGCCGCTGTCCAGCTCGGGGTAGCGTTGTTCGCTGTACTGGATCAGGGCGTAATCCAGGCTCAGGATGACGGCCTGTTTTTCCATGCCTTTGGCTTTGATGAGACGGGCCACGTCGTCCACCATTTGCTTGTCGGCCGTCTTGCCCTTGAGTTCAATGAACAGCCCGATGCGGTCTTTGGCCGCATCCAGGGTTTCTTCCAGCGTGGCAATGCGGGCATCGCCCCGCGTGGGGTCGAACAAGTCCTTGACCGGCAGGGCGCGCGCTTGGGCCAGCGTGATTTGCGAAGCAGTTTTGCGGCTGCCGGAGAGGCGCTGGAAGTCGCCGTCGTGGTTGAGGATGTACGCGCCATCGGCAGTGCGCTGCACGTCGATTTCCGACCAGGCCGCGCCTGCGGCAATGGCCGCCTCCAGACCTGCCAGGGTGTTTTCCGCGCCGAGATTGCCGCCGCCGCGGTGGGCAATGATGGCAATGGGGTGGGTGGCGATGAACAGGTTGTCGAAAAAGCGGGTGGCAACGGCGCAAGCGGCGGCGTTGAAGGCCAGGGTGGCAGCCGCCCCCAGCCAGAGCAGGCGGGGCACGCGCGCAGGCGCCGGGGCTTTGGCGTCGTGCGGCAGGACGGGGACGCCGGGCAGCTGCGTGTGCCGGGCCAGAAAGAACAGGGTGAGGCGGCGCAGGACGTAAGGGCCTGCGAGCAGCAAGACCAGTGCCAGCAGCTGCGCGCCGAGCATCAGGGTGAACAGCGCCCAAAAGCGCCTGGCCGCCACGCTGGTGGCGAGCGCGGGCAGCGTTTGCAGCAAGACAGTGATGGCGAAGACCAGCAGCAGCGCAGCGGCAATCGGGGCCAGCGCCCCCAGGAGGGTTTTCAGTGCCGGCCACGGATGGCGGCGCACGAAGGCCGCCGAAGACAGCATGGCACGCCACGGGGTGTGCCCGGCGAGCAGCACGAAATGAAAGGTGAAGATCAGGCAGAAACCGAGCAGCGCCAGTAGCAGCAAGGCCGCGCTGTAAAGGCCCAGGTAGAGCGGGCTCTGGTAGATGACGTCGGTAATGAAATTGGGGATTTTGAAATCACGCAAAGGGCCGGCGGACAAACCAATGCCGCCCAGTGGCACGACAAGGCCAACGTAGGCAACCAGCAGCCACGTTGCCGGGTGCAGAAAACGGCGCATGGACCTGAGCGCGGCAAACAGCGTTTGCCGCACGGACGGGTAGCTGCCGCGCTGCACGCGCACGCCTTCCATGATGATGAAGGCGGCAATGTCGGTGGCAATGGTCAGCACCACCAGCGCCGTGCCCAGCAGCAGCAAAAGCACGCCCTGCCAGTTCAGCAGCGCGGACAGGCCGTCGCCACTGCTGAGCACCGTGCGGCCGGCGCTGGCAATCAGGCGCTCGGCGAGATAGCCAAACAGCGGAAAGGCCAGCAAAAACAGCAAGGGCTTGGTCAGCGCCTGATAGCGCGCAGACAGCCAAAGACCCGCCCAGAGCTGGGGCCTGGGCGTTGCAGACGAGAGTTGGTTGGGCATGCGTTCTAAGCCCCTTGGACATTTTTCGTGGAAAAGCGTGCTGCGATAGGCAGCATGCTCAAGGACGGCCTGCGGCGCTGCCAAGCCGCGCAATGGTGCCGGTTATTTGGCGCCGGCTATTGCTGCGGCCCTCGCGCCCATTCCGATGCGCTGCCGATGCGCTGCGCGCATTGGGCTTCCGGATTCGTGCAGACCTTTCTTTGCGATGCCCCGCCGGGGCGGGCGTCACGAAACGTTCCCTCGCGAGGTGCGCGGAGGGGGAAGCTCAATCGCTGCTTCGAACACGCGCGCAAAGGCGTCCAGCAAGGCGAACATTTCCGCGGCCTTCTCCTGGCCGAAGGCGGCAAAGATGCGCCTGTCCAGCGCATCCCAAAGCCGCATCATCGGCTCGGCCTGGGCGCGCCCAGCGGCGGTCAGGCGCATCAGCCGCTCGCGCTTGTCGTGCGGGCTTTCGCTGAATGCGACCCAGCCTTTTGCATGAAAGTCCTTGCAGACGTTGGAGACGGTTTGCTTGGCGATCAGCCACTCGTGGGCGATGGCTTTCTGCGTGCACAAACCGCCCTCGGCCGTGGCCAGCGAATACAGCACGGCATAGGTGTTGTAGTTCAGGCCCGTCTGCCCGATCCAGCGCGTGAACAGGTGCTTGAAGGTGTCGATCCGGTGCCCGAACTGATCCAGTGTGTATGGCGTCACAAAAGTCCCAATCTTGACCAAAAGGCGATTGTAGTCAAATTTAGGACTTGTTTGGGAAATTCAGTGGATTCCCAAAACCTCGGGTATGCGGTTGATGGAGTCCTTTGGGCGACAAAGGCGGCGATGAATCCGCAGCGCGTGTTATGCACTTTGCGCCCCCGTCAGCGACTAGAGCGTGTTATGCACTTTTCGCCCCCCGCGCTGGCCCCAAAACCGTGTCATC
>JAUMYI010000289.1 GCA_030528705.1 Comamonadaceae bacterium
CCAGACCCATGCGAGCGGCCAAGTGCTGCATGTGCTGGCGCACGCGCTGGCGCTGGAGCCGCGCCTGCTGGTGCTGGACGAACCCATGTCGGGCCTGGACCCGGTGGGTCGCAAGCTGGTGGCCGATGAGGTGAACGCCTACCGCCAGCGCGGCGGCACGCTGTTCTTTTGCTCGCACATCCTCAACGACGTGGAGCGCCTGGCCAGCCGCATTTTGCTGATTCACCAGGGCCGCCTGCGGGCGGACACCCCCATGACGGAGTTGCTGACCCACGGCGACATGGTGGTGCGCTACAGCGGCGGGCGCCCGCTGGAGGGCTTTGCCGCCAGCGGCCCCGGCATCTGGCAGGCGCAAGTGGGCAAGCGCCAGGTGCCGCAGTTGCTGGAGGGCATTGCACAGGCCGGCGGCGAGCTGGTGGACGTGCAGCGCGTGTTCACGCTGGAGGAGTGGTTTGCGCGCATCGTGCAAGGCGCTGGCCAGCCGGATACGGCGCATGGCTGAAACACGGCCGCTGGCGCGCGAACAAGCCGGAGCCGCTCACAGCACTGCGGCCCCGCTGCGCTGGCCGCAATGGTGGCAGGCGCTGGGGCTGTGGTTGCTGCCCAATGCGCTGTTTTGGTGGGCGGCACATCACTTTGGCTACCAGCGGCCGCTGGTGAATCTGGATTACGGGCTGGCGCTGCTGTGCTGGGCCGTGGGCTGGCGCTGGGTGGGCTGGGCCTTGGCGCTGCTGGCCTTGGGGCTGGATGTGTTGGCGGGGGCATCGCAGGTGTACACGGTGTTCGACCCCGCCCAGATTGTGCAGGCCCTGGCGTTCGTGCCCGAGGCTCGGGCGGAGTTCGTCTGGATGGCGCTGGCCGCCTTGGGCCTGTGCCTGGCCTGCCATGCCTGGGCGGCGCATGTGCTGCAACGCCGCCAAACCGGCTGGCGGGCGCTGCTGGCGGCATTGGCGCCCTTGGCGTTGCTGAATATTGGCCCCATGCTGGCAGAGCTGGAGCGGCCGCAAGACAACTTGCATCTGGACCGGCGCACGGTGGTGCTGGGCAGCCAGGCCGATTTTTTGCACCGGGTTTTTTACCGCAGCGCGATCGGACATCATCTGGCGAATGCGGGCGAACAGGGTGAACAAGGCGAAGCACATTTCAAAGCGTGGCCGCACCCCACCGCTGCCGAGCTGGCCTGGGGGCAGGCGTGGAAGCACGCGAAACCGTTG
Source organism: Comamonadaceae bacterium (assembly GCA_030528705.1). Taxonomy (GTDB): domain Bacteria; phylum Pseudomonadota; class Gammaproteobacteria; order Burkholderiales; family Burkholderiaceae_C; genus Lampropedia. The sequence continues at coordinate 1,215 of JAUMYI010000289.1, forward strand.
CCTGGGCGCATGCTGCTGGTGGTGGTGGAATCCTGGGGCGTGCCGCATCAGCCCCAGGAGCTGGCCCTGCAAATGGCCCCTTTGCTCAAGGCTCCGGGCCTGGAGTTGCTGGCGCAAGGGCAGGTGGCTTTTCAGGGCGGCACGATTGCGGGCGAGTTGCGGGAAGTGTGCTCTCTGGCATCGTCACGGATTGATTTCAAAAAGGTGACGCCGCCGCCTGGCCATGCCTGCTGGCCGCAGCGCTTGCGTGAGCAGGGGTATGCCACGGCATCAATAAACGGCGGCTCTGCCCTGATGTACAACGCCAGCCAGTGGCATGCCAGCGCCGGTTTTGAGCGCAGTTATTTCATGCAAACCTTCCCCGGCCAGGCGCGGCGCTGCCATTCGTTTCCCAGCCTGTGTGACGTGGACTTGGCGCCCTTTGTGGCCGATACGCTGGCGGCATCGGACCAATCATTTGTTTACTGGTTGTCGATGAATTCACACCTGCCTTACGACGCGCGTGACCTGCGCGGCAAGGTTTCAGCCGACTGCCAGGCGCTGGGCTGGGCCGCCGACAGCGCGAGCTGTTTGCATCACTCGCTGATTCAGGAGTTTTTCAGCGCATTGGTCGAGGCCATCAGCCGGCCGGAGCTGGCTGGTGCAGAGGTGGTGCTGGTGGGGGATCACATGCCACCGTTTTTCCAAGCCGAGGATCGCGCGCGCTTTGTGGCCGGTGTGGTGCCTTATGCACACTTGCGGGTGCGTGCTGCGTTGCCCTGAGCTGACTTGCAAGACCTCTTCGCGGGCTTGCGAAGAAGCAGGTTTTGAGGGCAAGGCTAGATGTCCTGCAACATATTCATGCTCGGGAAGGGCCCGCGCGAAGCCCGTGCCGAGGGTGCGCTGCAGACCGGGGTGTGAGCTTGAGGATTGGCGGACGGAGCAGACTGGGCTGGCCGAATCCGTAAATGCACGGGGCGGGGTGTCTCGTGTAAAAGCTTTCCGAGCCACAGGGTCTGCAGGGCTGCAGGGGATTGGGAACGAATGCTTGGCGCCCGCCGCTGCTCTATCTATGCTCGCGCCAAAAGACTGTGCGCAAGGCGCACACCTCAACGCGGCTGGCGCACCACGGCGGCGTCGATGCCTGGTTGGTCGAATTGACGCGTGATGTTGGCGGCGTCTTGGCTTTTGCC
>JAUMYI010000290.1 GCA_030528705.1 Comamonadaceae bacterium
CAGCCCTTGGCGCCACAGCCATCGTGTGACAATCGCGCCCCATGAGTCCACAGCAGTACGTCGCGCACAAGGCCGCCGCATCGGGCAGCAGCTTTTATTACGCGTTCCGTTTTCTCCCGGCGCCGCGCCGCGCGGCCATCACGGCGTTCTATGCGTTCTGCCGCGAAGTGGACGACGTGGTCGATGAAGTCAGCGACGCTGGCGTGGCCGCCAGCAAGCTGGCCTGGTGGCGCACCGAAGTGGCCAATGCCTACGCCGGCCGGCCCAGCCACCCGGTGATGCAGGCGCTGATGCCCGCCGCGCAGGACTGGGGCATTGAGGCCGCGCACCTGCTGGCCATCATCGAAGGCTGCGAGATGGACTTGCAGCAAACCCGTTACCTGGACTTTGCCGGCCTGCGGCGCTACTGCCATCTGGTGGCCGGCGTGGTCGGCGAGGTCGCCGCGCGCATCTTCGGCCAGACCCAGGCGCAGACCACGCAGTACGCGCACACCCTGGGCCTGGCTTTTCAGTTGACCAACATCATCCGCGACGTGGGCGAGGACGCCATGCGCGGGCGCATCTACCTGCCCGTGGCCGAGCTGCAGCAGTTCGAGGTGCGCGCGCACGAAATCACCCAGCGCAGCTACTCGGATCGCTTTGCCGCGCTGATGCGCTTTCAGGCCGAGCGCGCGCACCGCCTCTACGACCAGGCGCTGGCGCTGCTGCCCGAGCAGGAGCGGCGCAGCCAAAAGCCCGGGCTGATGATGGCGCACATCTACCGCACCTTGCTGCGCGAGATCGAGCGCGACCAATTCCAGGTGCTGCACCAGCGCATCCAGCTCACGCCGCTGCGCAAGCTCTGGCTGGCCTGGCAGGTGCAGGCGCTGGGGCGCATGCCGCGCTGAGCCGCGCGGGCGCAAGGCGCAAGCAGGGCAGGCCAATGGCGGGGGCAGCAACAGCGCAGGCCAGGCGCGCGGCGCAGGCCGGGGCGTTGGCAGGGTGGCGCGTGGCCGTGGTCGGCGCGGGCTGGGCCGGCCTGGCCGCGGCCGTGGCGGCCTGCCAGGCCGGCGCGCAGTTGACGCTGTTCGAGGCCAGCCGCCAGCCCGGCGGGCGGGCGCGCAACGTGGCGCTGGCCGGCGCGGGCGGGCAGCCCGCCCTGCGGCTGGACAACGGCCAGCACATTCTGATCGGCGCTTACCGCGCCAGCCTGGGCCTGATGCACACCGTCGGGCTGGACGCCGCGCGCTGCCTGCAGCGCCTGCCGCTGGATTTGCGCGATGCCCAGGGCCAGGGCCTGGCACTGCCGGCCTGGCCCAGCCGGCTGCCCGCGCCGCTGCAGGCGCCGGCCCAGGCGCTGGGCACGGCTTGGGCACTGCTGCGCGCGCAGGGCTGGGGCTGGGGCGAGCGCCTGGCCCTGCTGCGCCGCCTGCAGGCCTGGCAGCGCGCCGGCTTTGCCTGCGCGCCCACGGCCAGCGTGGCCCAGCTGTGCGCCGGCCTGCCGCCGGCGGTGGTGCAGCAGCTCATCGAGCCGCTGTGCACCGCCGCGTTGAACACGCCGCTGGCCCAGGCCAGCGGCGCGGTGTTCCTGCGCGTGCTGCAAGACAGCGTGGCCGGCGGGCCAGGCAGCGCCGACTTGCTGCTGCCCAAAGTGCCGCTGGGTGATTTGCTGGCCGAGCCGGCCTGGCGCTGGCTGCAGGCGCAGGGCGCGCAGCTGCGCCTGGGCCAGCGCATCGGCCAGTTGCAGCCTGCGGCAGAGGCTGACGCAGGCTGGCTGCTGGACGGCCAGCGCTTTGACGCCGTGCTGCTGGCCACCCCGGCGGGCGAGGCCCTGCGCCTGCTGCGCCCGCTGGCCGCTGAGGCCGAAGCCGCGGCCAAAGCTGCGGCCAGCGCCGATCTGCGCAGCTGGTTGCAACAGGCCGAGGCGCTGCGCCACGAAGCCATTGGCACGGTGTTTTTGCGCGCAGCAGATGCGGATGCGAGCCTGCCATCGCCCAGCCTGTTGGCGCGGCCCATGCTGGCGCTGGCCCCTGGCGGCGTGGCCCAGTACGTGTTCGACCGCCAGCAATTGACGGGCGAGCCCGGCCTGCTGGCCTGGGTGGCCAGCACCCTGGACGCGGCGCTGGACAAGGCCGCGCTGACGCAGCGCGTGCTGGCCCAGGCCCAGGCCCTGCCCGGCCTGGCAGGGCGCCGCTGGCAGCCCGTGGCCAGCATCATCGAAAAGCGCGCCACCTTTGCCTGCACGGCCGGCCTGCAACGCCCCGGCCAGCGGCCCTGCAGCGCCTGGCCGGGGCTGCTGGTCTGCGGCGATTATGTGCACGGCCCCTACCCGGCCACGCTGGAAGGCGCAGTGCGCAGCGGCCAACAGGCCGTGGCCGCGCTGTGCCGCGCGG
>JAUMYI010000291.1 GCA_030528705.1 Comamonadaceae bacterium
TGCGCGCGCGCCTGGCGTGCGGCGGCCTGGCTGGCCTGGGCCTGCTCGGCCAGGCGCAGTGCAATCAACGCCCGGGCCAGTTGCTTGTTGGCCAGTTGGCTGCGGGCGCTCATCACCTTGACGGCAATGCCGCTGGGGCGGTGCACGGCATGCACGGCCGAGTCGGTGGTGTTGACGTGCTGGCCGCCCTTGCCGCTGGCGCGGCAGGCTTGGTAGTCGATGTCCGCATCGCGCAGCGTGCGTGCCGGGCCCTCGCTGGCCGTGGGGCAGCGCTGCACGGCCACGAACCAGTTCTTGCGCCGATGGCCGGGCCGCAGCGGGCTTGGGAAGATGCACTGGATGCTGCCCAGCCAGCCCTGCAGCCAGGCTTGCAAGGCGCTGTCATTGCCGGGCGTTGACGGTTGCAGTTGCAGCAGCACGGATTTGTAGCCCGCCGCCGTGGGCAGGCTCTCGACCTGCTCGGCCTGCACGCCGGCGCGCCGGGCGTCGTCCAGCAGGGCTTTCAGCGTCAGCCGCACGGCCAGCTCACACTCGGCCGGCCCTTGGGCGGCGGTGATCTGGATCAGCAGCATGGCTGGCCCCCTTTCTTGTAGGTCAGCAGCGGTTTGAAGCGCGCCAGCAGCCGCACCAGGCCGGCATCGAGCAGGCTGGCGATGACGCTGTCGATGGCCTTGTAGGCCTGCGGCGCCTCCTCGTACAGCAGGGCCTTGTCGTTGCAGACCACGGTGCTGCCCAGGCGCGTTTTGCGCAGGGCGCTGGCCTGAAAGCGCGGCGCCAGCCGGCCCATGCAGTCGCTGCGCGCCCATTTGCGCCCGGCGCCGTGCGCCAGCGAGTTCAGCGCCGCATCGCAGCCGGGCAGCGGCTGCACCAGGTAGCTGTAGTCGCCGCGCGAGCCGGGGATGAGCACCGGCCCGGCATCGGCCGGCGTGGCGCCTTTGCGGTGGATGAAGCCTTGCAGGCCGCTGTGCGTGGCGGGCAGCACGTGGTTGTGGCTCACGTCCAGCAGCGGCAGGCCGTCGCTGCGCAGCGCCTGCAAGAAGCGCTGCGCGATGGCGTCGCGGTTCAGGCGCGCGTAGCGCAGCGCGGCTTCGTGCTGCATGAGGTAGTGCTGCGCCTGGGGCGTGCCAGCGGCCAGGCCAGCGTGGCCGTGGGCTTCGACCTGGGCGCGCAGGATGGCGCCGCCCAGGCCGCGTGAGCCGCTGTGCACCAGCAGGTACACGGCCTTGGGGTCGAGCGCCGCGCACAGTGCGGCTGTGGCCGCATCGCCAAGGCCATCGCCTTCGGGCGCGGCGTACAACTGCTCGCAGGCCAGCAGCTCGGCAAAGTGGTTGCCGCCGCCGATGCTGCCCAGGCTGCCTGCCAACTGCGCAGCGGGCAGGGGCAGCTCGGCCTCGCTGCACAGGGCGGCCAGCTCAGGCTGGGCCTGGGCCAGCAGGGCATCGGGCAATGGCCCTTCCTGGCTGCCCAGTTGCTTTTCCAGCCGGGCCGGGGAGGTTTTGTGCGCTTTCAGCCCGGTGCGCCACAGAGCCATGCCGCAGCCGATGTCGCCGCCGACCAGCGCCGGGTACAGGTGCCCGACGGAGAAAAACGCCGCGCCGATGGGGTAGCCACGGCCAGCGTGCAGATCCGGCAGGCCGACGGCCGCGTGGATGTGCGGCAACTGCGCCGTGGTGTGCAGTTGCGCCACGGCATTGGCTTCCAGCCAGACGTTGTGGTTGGCAAACACGCGCACCTTGTCCGCGCTGGGTTTGCCTTGCAAAGAATTGCCCATGAGAAATCCTTGTGGGGAAAACAAACACGATGTGGTGGGCAACCTGGGGGCGTTGCAGACCCATGCGGCCACGGCACGGCCCATGCCGCCGCTGCGTGCGGGCGCAAGGCGGGCCAAGTCGGGCAAGGGCGCGCGGCCAGCTCGCGCCTGCCGCGGAAGCGGGCAGGGCAAGGCGCTGGCGTTGCGGCGTGACGGGAAGGGCGCGTGAGATGTGCTACGGGCTGGGTGCTCAGGCGATGGAGCCGTTCAACCAGCCGGCGCGGGCGTGCTGCTGCACGGGGGCGTGAGCAGACTTTCAGACCTTGCTCAGGCGTTCAGAGCACAGGCGCGCGGCGCTGCCAGGTTGCAAAGTGCGGGGGCATGGCATTGGGTCATGGAGCGGCTCCTTTGCAAACAGTAAGTAGTGGGCAGGGCAAGGCAGGGCAGGGAAAGCGCAAAAGGCATCACCTGACCAATGGGGCGGGGCGGTATGGCAGCGCGCTGCGCTGCCATACCGAAAGGGCGCAAGTCTAAATGCGCGGGCGCTGGCAGGGCAAGGCTTGGCGGCCCCTGGCGCGGCGGCAGGCGAGCATGTGTTGCGCGCCTGCTGCATGGGGGCTAG
>JAUMYI010000292.1 GCA_030528705.1 Comamonadaceae bacterium
TCGGCGACGATGGGCTGACGGTGGCCGAGCTGCTGCCGCAGGCGCCATCGGCAGCAGCCCCAGCCCCAGCCACACGCAAGGAGCAACCATGAAGCGCCCATTTCTCATCCATGCCTTGAGCGCGGCGGCGCTGCTGATGGCGTATGCGCCGCTGCAAGCGGCGGCCCAGCAGCCTGCGCCACAGCCTTTGTTGCCGCCCCAGCCATTGCAGGCCGATGCGCAGCCGCAGTCCCTGCTGCCCATTGAGCACTGGCGCCAGGCCAGCGGCGCGCAGGTCTGGCTGGTGCACAGCCCCAGCTTGCCGATGGTGGATGTGCAAATCGACTTCGATGGCGGCGCGCGGCGCGACCCGGCCGCCCAGGCCGGCCTGGCCACGGCCACGGCCAGCATGCTGACCAAGGGCGTGCGCGCCGCACACGGCCAGGCCGCGCTGGATGAAGACCAGCTGGGCCAGGCCTGGGCCGACCTGGGCGCCTCGTTCGAGGCCAGCGCCAGCCGCGACCGCTTCACGCTGCACCTGCGCAGCCTGACCGATGCGCAGCTACTGCCCAAGGCCGTGGCGTTGGCGGCGCGGCAAATCGGCCAGAGCGCCTGGCCCGAGGCCGTCTGGCAGCGCGAGCGCCAGCGTTGGAGCGCGGCGCTGCGCGAGGCCGAGACCCGCCCGGGCGTGCTCGCCGGCCAGGCCTTCGAGCAGGCCGTCTACGGCCAGCACCCCTACGGCTACCAAGTGCAGCCCCAAACCCTGGCGCAGATCGGCGTGCGCGACATGCAGGGCTTTTACGCCCGGCACGCGCAGCCTTGCCAGGCCAAGGTCAGCGTGGTCGGCCGCATCGGGCGCGAGCAGGCCGACCGCCTGGTGCAAGAGCTGCTGGCCCAGTTGCCGCAAGGCCCGGCCTGCACGGCCTTGCCTGCCGTGCCCGAGGTGCAGCCGCTGGCGCAGGCCAGCAGCCAGCGCATCCCCTTTGCCGCCGAGCAGGCCCAGGTGCTGATCGGCCAGCCGGGCATTCGCCGCGATGACCCGGACTTTTTGGCGCTGCTGGTGGCCAACCACATCCTGGGCGGCAGCGGCTTTGGCTCGCGCCTGATGGAGCAGGTGCGCGAGCAGCGCGGCCTGGTCTATGGCGTCTCCAGCAGCTTCAGCCCGGGCAACCATGCCGGGGCCTTCACCATCGGCCTGCAAACGCGCGCCGACCAGGCCGAGGCGGCCGTGCAGTTGGTGCATGCGCTGGTGGCCGAATTCGTCGCCCAGGGCCCGACCGAAAAAGAGCTGGCCGATGCCAAGGCCAATCTGATCGGCGGCTTTGCGCTGCGCATCGACAGCAACGCCAAGCTGCTGGGCAACGTGGCCAACATCGCCTGGAACGGCCTGCCGCTGGACTATCTGGACACCTGGACGGCCAAGGTCCAGGCCCTGAGCGTGGCCGACATCCACCGCGCGCTGCAAAAGGCGCTGCAACCGCAGGCCATGGCCACCGTCATCGTCGGCCCGGGGGGCAAGCCTTGAGTGCGCCGCCGTCGGCTGGTCGCGCCCGCGTGGCCAAGGCCGGCGCTGCCAAGCCGATGGCGGCCAAAGCGGCGCCGGGGCAGGTGCGCATCATCGGCGGGCAATGGAAGCGATCGCGCCTGCCGGTGGCCGCGCGCCCCGGCCTGCGGCCCACGCCCGATCGCGTGCGCGAGACCCTGTTCAACTGGCTGGGCCAGGATTTGCAAGGTCGCCACTGTCTGGACGCCTTTGCCGGCAGCGGCGCGTTGGGGCTGGAGGCCGCCTCGCGCCATGCGGCGCAGGTGCTGCTGATCGAGCGCGACCCGGGCCTGTGCCGCCAATTGCAGGCCCATGCCCAGCGCCTGCAGGCGGGCAATGTGCGCATCCAGTGCGGCGATGGCCTGGCGGCGCTGCGTGCGCCCTGCGCGCAGCAGCCCCAGGGTTGGGATGTGGTCTTTCTCGACCCGCCCTACGCCGCCGGGCTGGACGAGCCGGCCCTGCAGCTGGCGCGCCGCGCGCTGGCGCCCGATGGCTGGCTGTACTGGGAAAGTGGCCGTGAATGGGGCCAGGCCGAGCTGGCCGCGCTGGGCTGGCAGCGCCGCCACTACCTGCGCGCCGGCCAGGTGCACGCGCATTTGCTGGCGCTGGCGCAGGCCGCAGCGGGGGCCGGGGCATGAGCCGCGCCAGCGCGCCGCAGCTGCACATCCTGGCCACCGGCGGCACCATTGCCGGCCAGGCCGCCAGCGCCAGCGACCACGTGGGCTACCGCGCCGCCGTGTTGCCGGTGCAGCAATTGCTCGATGCCGTGCCGGCATTGCAGCAACTGCCGGTGCAGCTGCATGCCGAGCAAATCCTGCAAAAGGACAGCAAGGATCTGGATGCCGGC
>JAUMYI010000293.1 GCA_030528705.1 Comamonadaceae bacterium
CGGGCTTTCGCGAAAGCCACGTGCACGACGTGCAAATCACCAAGGAAGCGCCCAACTACCGCGCTGGCTGACGCCACTTAGACCCCGTTCAAAGTCTCGGCGCGCGTGGGCTAGCAAGCGGTTTGGGATGGGATGCAAGGCGCCACCCAGATACACATTGCGCCGCCAATAGCCCGTGCTATTGGCCAGTTTTGCTTGCCCCGCAGACCGCCCAAATCCGTTTGATGGCCCGCCGCGCAGGGACTTTGGACAGGTTCTTAGACCGCTGGGCGCAACAGCAGATCTCGGTGTACAAGCGGCGCACACGCGCCGCCCGTTTGCAGCCCTGACGCCCCCCTTGCCCAGCACTCTGCGCGCCCTTTCTACGCGCCCCGCCCACATTGCCATGGATCAGCATCACCACAGCAGCACGCCGCCCCAGGCATCGCCGCACCGCAAATGGGCCTTCGCCGGCTGGATCGCGGCCCTGGCGTGGCTGGCTGCCTCCGTCGCCTGCCTGATGTACGTGCTCTATGGCAGCCCAGATGCCGGCATCTGGAGGCACTGGGCCGCCATCACCTGGCAGCTGGGCCAGGTTCTGGCCATTGCCTGCTTCACCCTGGGCATGTGGCAATTCAAAAAGCACCGCCACTGGCAGCAGCGCCACGATGGCGCCACGCCCGACCAGCCCCTTGCTTGAGATTGCCGCCAGCCTCGTTCAGTGGTGACAAGGCCGCCGCGCCTGCTCTGCACAGGCGGGGCTGCGCAGGGCCTCACGGCAGGGCCACACTGCTCAAGCCACCGGCCCCGCCACACGCCATGCCCCAGCAAAAAAATAGGCCTTGAAGCGCCGCAGCGCCCCAAGGCCCGATAGGGCATTCACCCCGCACAAGCCGCCTGGGCGGCCTGTCATTCATTCAATTTCAGACTGACCGCCCCCCCAAGGAGGAGGCAAGGCCATCTCAATACAGCCAGCGCCCATCCAGCACGGATGGGCGCCAAAGCCGTTTTACGCAGACTTTCTGCCGGTAAAGCGACGGCCCAGGCCCACAATGCCCAGCGCCGCCAGCAACAGCGCCCAGGGCGCGCCGACTGGCACAGGCGTCACACCTGGGCCAACCAAGCCGGCAGCCGTCACCGTCAGCGTGACTTTCGCCACAGCGCATGGCGCGCCGCCAGGGAGCACGCAGATCTCGTAGCTGTACTCGTACGCGCCTGCAGGCGTGCCTGGCGGCACCAGCACAGTGCCATCGTCCTTCAAGCTCAGATCACCACCCGCAGGGCCAGACAGCTTCTTCCAGGAAGCACGCTTAAGCGCGGCGTTCACACCGGGCTGCATGGCCACGCCATTGATCAGGTCATTGGCGAAGATCGACACCGTATTGCTGCTGCCAGCCGCAATGGTGCCCAAGTGGTTGTCTACAGCCAAAATCGGCGCCGGCTTGACCTTCAGGGTGACCGTTGCCGTATCGCAAGGCTTGCCAGCAGGGTGTGCGCAGATTTCGTAGCTGTAGGTGTAATCACCCGCTGGCGCATCGGCCGGCACAGCCACTGTGCCATCAGCGTTCAAGGTCAGCGTGCCGCCAGCAGGGTTGCCCGCACCAGCTTGCCAACTGCCCGCTTTCAGCTCCGCATTCTTGCCTGGGCCCGTGAGCACGGCCGCTGCACCGTCAACGGTGTCGTTGGCAAATACCGAGGCCGTGCTGCTGCCTGCAGCCACCTCGCCAAAGGCGTTGTCCACCGCCTTCACCACGGGCGCTGCTGGCGCCGGTGACTTCACCTTCAACTTCACCTGCGCCGTGTCGCAAGGCTTGCCGCCGGGCTGCGCGCAGATTTCGTAGCTGTAGATGTAATCGCCCGCGGGCGCGCCAGCGGGCACGGTGACCGCGCCCGTGGCGTCATTCAGAGTCAGGCTGCCACCTGCCGGCGCAGCAACCAAACTCCAGGAACCGGACTTGAGCGCGGCGTTGCTGGCATCCACCGCCGCGCCGTTGACGGTGTCATTGGCATAAATGGAAGTCGCCAGCGTCGTCGCTGCGCTGACTTCGCCAAAGTCATTGTCCACGGCATCCACCACAACGACTTTGAGCGTGACCTCCGCCGGATCGCACTTCTTCGGCAGCACGCCCGGCTTGGTGCAAAGCTCGTAGCTGTACTTGTAATCGCCATGCGGCGTGCCAACAGGCACGGTAACTTGGCCCGTGCCGTAGTCGAAGGTTAAGGCATTTGCGGGGCCGGGGCCGCTGACCTTCGTCCAGGAGTCTGCCTTCAATTGCGCGTTCGGGTTGGCACCCGTCACCACGGCCTGCACGCCCGCAACCTTGTCGTTCGCGACGACGGAAGGGTCCAGTTCCTCATCGCTGGGGCCAACGGTGCCGAAGGC
>JAUMYI010000018.1:0-3901 GCA_030528705.1 Comamonadaceae bacterium
CTGGAAGGTGCGCCCCATGCCCATGCGGCAAATGGCGTGCGGCGGCAGCCCGGCGATGTCCTGCCCGAGAAAGCGGATCGAGCCTGCGCAGGGCTTGAGCAGGCCGGTGAGCATGTTGATCATGGTGCTCTTGCCCGCGCCATTGGGGCCGATCAAGGCGTGGATGTGCCCGCGTTGCAACTGGAAGGACACGTCCTGCGCAGGCTTGACGCCGCCGAAGCTCTTGCTCACGCCCTGCGCAACCAGCAAGGGGCTGCCGTTGCCTGTGGCGGCGCGCAAGGGCGGCCCGTCTTCTTGCGACGCGGCAGGCGCACCGGGCTTGGGGGGCAGCCACTTGGAGAGCAGGCCCGCCACGCCGCCAGGCATCACGTAGAGCGCGAACAGCAGCAAAACGCCGTAGAGCAGGTGCTGCACCGATGGCCAGCGCGCCAGCATGGCATCGACCAGCGTCAGCGCCACGGCGCCGATCAGTGGCCCATATTGCGAGCCGGCGCCGCCAAAGAGCACCAGCAGCAAAATGAAGATCGACAGATGGAAGGTGATGAAGTCCGAATTGATGTACTGGTTCTGCTGGGCCACCAGGGCCCCGGCGATGCCGCAGGTCACGGCTGCAATGACAAAGGCCATGACTTTGGCGCGATAGACCCGCACGCCGACCGATGCGGCGGCGATCTCGTCGGCCTGCAGCGATTGCAGGGCCCGGCCAAAGCGCCCTTGCAGCACATTGCGCAGCAGCCAGTGCGTCAGTGCGCACAGGCCAATGCCCAGCCAAACCCATTGCTGCGTCGTCAGCGGCTGCGCATTCCAGGTCAGGGGCTTGATGCCATAGATGCCTTGCGCGCCGCCAAACACCTCGCTCCACTCGCTGACCATCTTCTCCACCACGATGCCAAATGCCAGCGTCACCATGGCCAGGTAGGGGCCTTTCACGCGCAGCGAGGGCAGGGCAATGAGCACGCCGCAAGCGGCTGAGATGCCTGCAGCAAGCACCAGTGCAAGCCATGGGTTGATGTCCGTGCGCGTGGTCAGCAGCGCCGCCGCATACGCGCCCGCAGCAAACAGCCCGGCCTGCCCCAGGGACTTCTGCCCTGCGTAGCCCACCAGCACGTTCATGCCCGCAGCGCAGAGGTAGTAGACGCACATCGTGAAGACGATGCGCAGGTAATAGTCGTTTTGCAGCCAAGCGGTGAGGCCGGCCAATGCGGCGGCCACCAAGGCCGTGCCCAGCAGGTGTCGATAGCGTGTCATACCTTCTCCACCATTGCCCGGCCAAACAACCCGCTCGGGCGCAGCGCCAGCACCAGGATCACCAGCGCAAACACGGCCACTTCGCGCCACTGTGCAGACCAGAGGTTCACGAGCGACTCCAGCACGCCCAGCGCAAAGCCGCCGATGACGCAGCCGCGCGGGTTGTTCAGCCCGCCGATGATGGCGCCAGAAAAGCCCTTGAGCCCTACGGCCAGACCCAGGAACAGCGACGCCTGGGCGATTGGGGCCAGCAAGAAGCCGGACAAGCCCGCCAGGGCCGAGCTCATCACGAATGCGCCGGCCATCATCGCGTGGGTGTTGATGCCCATGAGGCTGGCCACCTGGCCATTGGCGGCCACCGCGCGCATGGCCTTGCCGGTCATGGTGTGGTTCATCACCCAGTCCAGCCCCAGGGTGATGAGCACGGCCACGCCCAGCGTCAGCAGCTCCTGCGGGCGCACGCCAATGCCCCACACGCGGATGACCGAATCGCCCAAAGGGCTGGGCACGACCACGGGCTTGGGGCCCCAGATGGCCAGGCCGATGCTTTGCAAGATGACGCCAAAGCCCAGCGTGCTCATGACCCAGGCCATGCCGGGGCGGCCCGCAAAAGGGCGCACGCCGACGGCGTACAGCAGCCAGCCCAGCGCCGCCATGGCGCCCAGCGCAGCGGCCAGGGCCAGCAGTTGCGCGCTGGCGCCGGGCTGCGCTTGGCCAAAGCTGGTGGAGGTCACGGGCATGCCCAGCAGCAGAAACAAGGCGCTCATGCTGATGAATGCCCCCGCCGAGACGAACTCCCCATGCGCGAAGTTCAAGGTCTTGGTGGTGGTGAAGGTGATGCTGAAGCCCAGGGCGACCAGGGCGTAGGCGCCGCCCACGGCCAGGCCGCTGAGAATTGCCTGCAAGATCGCTGCGGTCATGGTTGGCTCTCCAAGTGCGCTTGCGCTTGGCCCCGGGCGGCTGCTTGCCGCCCAGGTGGCGCAAGCATCCGGTGGCGCTTATTTCTTGAAGTCCGCGCTGCTCAGCGACTCGATGATCGCATCCGAGTAGGGCGCGAGCTTGCCGTCCTGCCAGCGAATCCAGACGAAGTCCTCGGCCTTCAAGGCCTCGTGGTTCGTGGCGCTGAAGGGCTTTTCGTAGGTCTTGAGCAGGCCAGGCACGGGCGCTTGCAAATCCTCCAGCGCCTGGCGCACGGCGTTGCCATCCGTGCTGCCCGCCTGCCGGACTGCGGCGGCATACAGCATCACGGAGTCATAGCCGTGCAGCGCGAACGAGAAGGAGCCGGGCGCTTTGAGCTTGGCCGAGACGCGCTCGAACAGCGCCTGCTGCGCAGGGCTGTAGGCATCGGCCACCGTGCGCATGAAGAGGGGTTTTTCCGCCAGAGTCTTGCCAGCGGCGTCGTAGAACGTGATGTTGTCGGCCGCCCAGGAGCTGAGCACCAGCGGGAAGTAATCGATCTTCTCCATGCTGCGCACCAATTGCGCAATCGGCGTGCCCTGTGCCCAGACCACCACCGTGTCCACGCCGGCCGATTTCATTTTGTTCAGCTGGGAAGTCATGTCCGTGTCGCCCACGCCAAAACGCTCTGTCGCAGCGACGCTGATGCCTTGCAGCTTGGCGATCTCCTCCAGATCCTTGAGCCCCCCTTGCCCATAGCCCGTGGTCTCGGCCATCAGCCCGACGCGCTGCGATTGCTGTGCATTTTTCTTCACGTAGGCCATCAAGGCCGCCACCTGCTCGCGATCCACCATGGAGACGCGGAACATGTAATTTGGCGCCTGGGCGTTCATGGGCTTGGTGATGTCGGTGCCGGAGGCCACGTTGCCGATGACGGGGATCTTCTTTTGATTGGCAATGTGCTTCCAGGCCATGGCGTTGCCGGAATTGGTCGGGCCGAACACGGCGGCGACCTTCTCGCTGTCGATCAGCTCGCTCATGTTCTGGATCGACTTGGGCGGCGCTGAGGCGTCGTCGCGCGTGAGCAGCACCAGCTTTTTCCCCAGCAGGCCGCCTGCGGCGTTGAGGTCCGCGATGGCCGCTTCCATGCCCAGCACCGCCGCCTGCCCGCTTTGCGCAGAAGGAGAGGCCGACAAATCCCCGTTGTAGCCGAGCTTGATGTCTTGCGCGCCGGCCATGGATGCGGCCATCAGGCTGGCCGCCAGGATGGAACCCTTGAAGAGCTGAGCAATGCGCATGTGTGCCTCCTTGTTTGACGTTGTGACTTAAAAGTGAACAAACCGGGGTGAGCGGCGCATCACACGCACTAAGCGGCGAGAAAACCGCCATCCACGGGCAGCGTGACGCCTGTGACGTAGCTGGCCATGTCCGAGGCCAGAAACACCACCGGGCCGACCAGCTCCTGCGGTTGCCCGACACGGGCCATGGGGGTGCGCTGCATGAATGGGGCCAGGCGCTCGGGCGCGCCGCGCGTGTAGGCGGTCATCGGGGTGTCGATCACCCCTGGCGCAATCGCATTGACCCGCACGCCGTGCTGGGCCAGCTCCACTGCCATGGCCTGGGTCATCAGCCTGACGGCGCCTTTGGAGGGCGAATAACCCACCGCGTGGGGGATGCCGATGCAGGAGGCGATGGAGGCCACGTTGATGACCGCGCCCCGCCTGCGCTTGAGCGCGTCCAGCCAGGCCAAGGTCGG
>JAUMYI010000018.1:4001-5181 GCA_030528705.1 Comamonadaceae bacterium
CGTTCAAATCCGTCACGATGACGTGGGCGCCGGCCTGTGCCAGCCCGTGCGCAATGGCCTGGCCATTGCCTTGGCCAGCCCCGGTGACGAGGGCGATGCGCCCGGCGAGGATTTTGGGCGCCATGCATGCGGTGATGTCCATTGGGCCGCTCCTTGGCTGCACTGCTCACGCGCCTGCGGGCAGCTCTGGCTGGCTGGCCAGCGCCCGCCCTGCGATGTAGCCAAAGGTCAGGGCCGGGCCGAGCGTGATGCCCGCGCCGGGGTAGTTGCCGCCCATGATGCTGGCCGCGTCGTTGCCGACCGCATAAAGCCCCGGCACGGGCTGCCCGTCTTTTTGCAAGACCCGGCCCTGCCGGTCCGTGGCCAGCCCGGCGAACGTGCCGATGTCCCCGACGACGATCTGGATGGCATAGAAAGGCCCTTGGCGGATGGGCGCCATGCAAGGGTTGGGCCTGACCAGCGCATCGCCCTGGTAACGGTTGTAGGCCGTGCTGCCCTTGGCAAAACGGGTGTCGGTGCCTGAGATGGCGTCGCGATTGAATGCCGCGACCTCCTCCTGCAGGGCCTGCGCAGGCACGCCAATGGCCTGGGCCAGCGCCTGCAAGCTGCGCCCGCGCTTGAGGTAGCCGCTTTTCAAATGCTTGCCGATGGGCAGCGGAAATGGGGCCACCGCACCCAGGCCGTATTCACGCAGGTGCGCGTGGTCGCACACCAGCCAGCAGCGCACAGCAGGGCTGCCGGCGCAGGCTTTCACCAAATCCTGGATGAAGTCATGGTAGGACAGGGCCTCATTGGTGAAGCGCCTGCCCTGGGCGGTGACGGCAATCACCCCCGGTTTGGCGCGATCGATGAAGTGCGGCATGACGCCATCGCTGCCGTCCTTGCGCTTGACGATCGAGGTAGGGCACCACGCGGCGGCATGGGGGATGGTCGCGTCTACCCAGCCGCCGACGGATTCGCCCAGGCGCAAGCCATCGCCGGTATTGAGAGCCGGTGATGGTGTGAAATGCTCATGGCCGGTGGGCGCGTGAGGGAACAATTGCTTGCGGCGCTCAATGTCATGGGGAAAGCCGCCGCAGGCGAGCACGACCCCGCGGCGCGCGCGCAGCTCCACAGGTTGGCCTTCGCGCAGCACCGTGGCGCCCACGACCCGGCCCTGTTCGGTGATGAGCTTTTGCGC
>JAUMYI010000018.1:5281-14830 GCA_030528705.1 Comamonadaceae bacterium
ACCATGGAGCGGCCGCCTGGCTGGCCGCCTGGGGCTTCGGCGTGGTAGTCCGGAAAGACCGCCGGCATGTCGAACTGGACGCAGGTGCGCTGCGTAAAAAAATCCACCGCTTCGGGCCCGTGCTCGATGAAGGCGGCCACCCGGTCGGCATCGAAGTGCGTCGTGGCCTCGTGCTGCAGATAAGTGCGCGCGGCATCCGCAGGCTCGTGAATGCCTTGCTCCCGGGCGAGCCGGGTGCCAGGAATCCACAGCCAGCCGCCGGAGCGGGCCGTCGTGCCGCCATAGACCGGGGCCTTGTCCACCACCAGCACCTTCAGGCCCTGGTGCGCAGCCGTGATGGCCGCCGACATGCCGGAGGCGCCAGTGCCCAGCACCAGCACGTCGTACTCTGACTCCTGCTCACTCATCACCATCATTCCTTGCATGAGGGGTTTGATCGGACTGAATCGCGCGAGTTAGCTTAATACTAATTCATATTTTATTTACTAATGGTTTACCCTTGGTGTATGCGATTGATATTGTTGGATGGCGCTCTGCCGACGCAGGTCAGGCGCTGCGCAGGCGCGCAGCAACATGCTGCGGCGCAGGCGGCAGGCGGGAAAAAGCGCGGGTGGGGGCTGTATATTGGCGCGGCAGTAGCGCCGCGCGCCAGCGGCGTCATGGGAACGCTGGATTCAACCGTTAGGAGAAAGGCATGCCTGCAGCCGATGCAGCAAGCCATGGGATCACGCCCGAAAAAGGGCGCCGTGGCATTCAGTCAATCGAGGTCGGTGGGCAGTTGTTGCTGGCCCTTGGCGCCCAGGGCAGGCCGATGCCATTGCGGGAATTGGCCAAGGCGGCGGACATGGCGCCGGGCAAGGCCCACCCCTATCTCGTGAGTTTCGCCAAGCTGGGCTTGGTCACGCAGGAGCCGTCCACAGGCTATTACTGGCTCGGCCCAACGGCCATGCAGCTGGGTTTGGTGACTTTGCGCATGCTCAACCCCGTGCGCGAGGCCACGCCCTACGCGCAGACCCTGGCGCGGGAGACCGGCCACAGCGTGGGCTTGTCCGTCTGGGGCAATCAAGGGCCGACCATGGTGTTCATCTTCGATGCGATCTATCCGCTGCACACCAATATCCGCACCGGCACCGTCATGTCTTTGGCGGGCACGGCCACAGGGCGCTTGTTTGCCGCCTATTTGCCGGCCAAGCTGATCGAGGAGTCATTGCTCGAAGACGAGCGGCGTCTTGGGCCGGACATCGCCAAGCCCATCGATGCCGAAGAGCTGCAAGAGCTGCTCAAGCAGGTGCGCAAGCATGGCGTCTCGCGCGCCGTGAACAACCCCACCCCTGGCGTGTGCTCGTTTGCCGCGCCGGTGTTCGACTACTCCGGCAACATCGTGCTCGGCATGACCTTGATGGGCCACACGCGCGCCTTCGACGCCAACTGGAGTGGCCCGCAGGCCAAGGCGGTGCGGGCCTGCGCCCAGGAGGTTTCAAAGCGCCTGGGCAGCCCCGCACACAGCCTGACGCAAGCAAACTCCAAGCTGGGGAGGGCATAGCCCCGCTTGTGGCTTGCCTGCAAAGGCTGGCCGCGCCAACTGGCCCGGCCAGCCTTTGCAACGGAAGCAAAAGCGCCCCAATCCGCGCGCTTGCCCGCCGTGCAAAGAGTTGGAGCAGGCCCCCAGCAGGCGCCTTGCAGAGCCTCCCTGGCGCAGAGGCGCGCGGGCGGCAGCAGTCAGCCCCAGAGCCGGATGCGCAGGTAAACCTGCAGCAGCAACAGGCCCAACGCAAAGCCCAGGCTGCCGTAGAGCAGCGATTGCAGCAGGCGGTTGGTGCGTTTTTGCTCTTCGATCAGGCGGCGCAGCTCTTGATCGCGTTGTTGCACGCTGTGCTGCAGAAAGTCTTGCACCAGGCGCGGCAGGGCCGGGAGGATTTGCGCGTAGCGCGGCGCTTCGTTGCGCAGCTCTTGCCACAGGCGCTTGGGGCCGACTTGCTCGACCATCCACTTTTCCAGAAAGGGCTTGGCGGTGCTCCACAGGTCCAGGTCGGGGTCGAGCTGGCGGCCCAGGCCTTCGATGTTGAGCAGGGTTTTTTGCAGCAGCACCAGCTGTGGCTGGATTTCGACGTGAAAGCGCCGCGAGGTCTGGAACAGGCGCATCAGCACTACGCCCAGCGAGATTTCCTTGAGCGGGCGGTCGAAGTAGGGCTCGCAGACGGTGCGGATGGCCGCTTCGAGCTCGGCCACGCGGGTGTTGGCCGGCACCCAGCCGCTCTCGACGTGCAGCTCGGCGATGCGCTTGTAGTCGCGGCGAAAGAAGGCGGTGAAGTTCTGCGCCAGGTATTCCTTGTCGAAGTCGGTGAGGGTGCCGACGATGCCGAAGTCCAGCGAGATGTAGCGCCCGAAGCTGCGCGCATCCAGGCTGACTTGGATGTTGCCCGGGTGCATGTCGCCGTGGAAAAAGCCGTCGCGAAACACCTGGGTGAAGAAGATGGTCACGCCATCGCGCGCCAGTTGCGGCAGGTCCACGCCGTGCTGCCTGAGGGTTTCGGTCTGGCTGATGGGCACTCCGCTCATGCGCTGCATGACCATGACGTTGGTGTGGCAGTAATCCCAGAAAACTTCGGGGATCAGCACCAAATCCAGCCCCTGCATGTTGCGCCGCAGCTGGGCGGCGTTGGCCGCCTCGCGCATCAGGTCGAGTTCGTCGTGCAGGTAGGTGTCGAACTCGGCCACGACCTCGCGCGGCTTGAGGCGCTTGCCATCGGCGGAGAGCGTTTCCAGCCAGCCGGCGAGCATGTGCATCAGCGCCAGGTCTTTCTCGATGACCTTGAGCATGCCCGGGCGCAGCACTTTGACGGCTACCTCATGGCTTTGGCCTTGTTTGTCCACCAGGGTGGCGAAGTGCACCTGCGCGATGGAGGCGCTGGCCACCGGCTGGCGCTCGAAGCTGGCGAAGACGGCGTCGATGGGGCGGCCAAAGGCTTTTTCGATGATGGCCACGGCCTGCTGGCTGTCGAACGGCGGCACGCGGTCTTGCAGCCGCGCCAACTCGTCGGCGATGTCCGGCGGCATCAGGTCGCGCCGCGTGGAGAGCACCTGGCCGAACTTGACGAAGATCGGCCCGAGCTGCTCCAGCGCCAGGCGCAGGCGCTGGCCGCGCGGCGCTTGCAGGTTGCGCCCGCGCGAGAGCAGGCGCACCAGCGCCTGCGCCCAGCGGCTGCGCAATTGGCTGAGCACCATCTCATCCAGGCCATGGCGCCATACCACCCAGACGATGGCCCAGCCGCGCAGCAGTTTGCTCATGGGGGTGCTCTGCCGGGGCTCAGGGTTGCGGGGCCTGGTCGGGCGCGCCGGGCGCATCGGGCGCGGCCGCAGCGGGCGTCTCGCTGGCGGCCGCAGTGCGTGCGGCGGCCAGCGGGTAGTCGGCGGCATGGCCCTGGCCCGCTGCCGCAGCGGGGGCGGTGCGCTTGCTCAGCCCATCCCAGGTGGCCAGTGCGCCCTGGGCGAATTTGCGCAGCGCATCGGCCACGATGCGGCCCAGTTGCGCCAGCTTGTGCGCTGGCACATCGCCGACCAGGCGCGCCAGATCGTCCTCCACATCCCAGCGCACGTTGTCGATGACCCAGTTCAGCTCGCTGGCCAGGGCCACATCGCCGGCGATGCGGATCGGCGGCTTCTCGCCCTGGGCGGCATGGCGGGCCAATTGGCTGATGGAGGGCTCGGCCACCTCGACCAGCAGGTCGCTGCTTTGCTCGGCGCTGTCCAGATCCAGCAGGCCTGCGGGGGTGATGCGCAGCTGGCCGTTGAATTGGCGCCAGCTCAGGTAGATGGTCTTGCCCTGCTGGGCGGCCAGGCGTTGTTGGGCCTGGGGCTCTTGCTGCAGCACGTGGTTGAGCAACAGCACCATGCGGCGCTGCAGCTCCTCGATCAGCCAGGCCGGCAGCGTGATGCTTTTGCCAATGCTGCTGGCGATGTTGCTCAGAAAAGAGAGTGGGGAGGGGATTGCCATAGGCCCCGATTGTGCTTGAAGTTGGCCGCCATGTTGGGCCTTGCCGGGCCTGCGATGCGGCCTGGCCACGGGCCTGGGCGGGGGGCGGGGCAAAAAAATCCGCCAGGCCGTTGAAAGGGCGAGGCGGTTTTTTGCGTTTGCCTGTGCCGCAGGCTGGTCCCCCCGACAGGAATCGAACCTGTATCTAGCGCTTAGGAGGCGCTCGTTCTATCCATTGAACTACGGGGAGAGTTGGCTCGGGCGCGGATTGTACCCAGAGCCTGTTCACCATCTTTGCCCGACGGGGCGTCAAGCGGATTGGAGCGGGCGCTGCGCGCGGCGGGTTCGAGGGCAGGCCCTCAACCCAGTTGCAGCCGCTGGCGTGCGGCCAGGTATTCGCGCTCCAGCCGATCCACCAAGGCGGCGGTGGAGCTCACGGCCTTGATGGCGCCAATGCCTTGGCCGCAGCCCCAGATGTCGCGCCAGGCTTTGGTTTTCTGTGCCTGGCCATCGCTGCTGGTGGCAAAGTTCATGTCCTTCAAATTGCCTTCGGGCAGATTGTCCGGATCCAGCCCGGCATTGCGGATGCTGGGCGCCAGATAATTGCCGTGCACGCCGGTAAACAGGCTGGAATAGACGATGTCGTCCGAAGTGTGCTCGACGATGGCCTGTTTATATTCTTGCGAAGCATTGGCCTCGTCGGTGGCGATGAATGCCGAGCCGATGTAGGCAAAGTCCGCCCCCATGGCCTGGGCCGACAAAATCGCATCGCCCGTGGCCATGGCGCCGGACAAGGCCAAAGGCCCGTCAAACCATTCGCGGATTTCCTGCACCAGCGCAAACGGGCTTTTCACGCCCGCATGGCCGCCAGCGCCAGCGGCCACGGCGATCAGCCCATCGGCGCCTTTTTCGATGGCTTTCTTGGCAAAGGCATTGTTGATGACGTCGTGCAGCACGATGCCCCCATAACTGTGCGCGGCTTCATTGATTTCGGGGCGGGCGCCCAGCGAGGTAATCACGATGGGCACGCGGTACTTGACCAGCAGCTCCATGTCCTGCTCAAGCCGGTTGTTGCTTTTGTGGACGATTTGATTGATGGCAAAGGGCGCGGCGGGCCGCTGCGGGTTTTTGGCGTTGTGCTCGGCAATCCCTTCGGTGATTTCCTTGAGCCAATCTTCCAGCACGGAGGCTGGCCGGGCATTGAGCGCCGGCATGGAGCCCACGATGCCAGCCTTGCACTGGGCCAGCACCAGTTTGGGGTTACTGATAATGAACAAAGGCGAGCCAATGACGGGCAGACGCAGGTTCTGCAAAACAGCGGGAATGCGTGACATAAAAAATCCTTGAATCGACAAAAAGCCTTTGGGGCCAGCGTGGGGGGCGAAAAGTGCATAACACGCTCTAGAGCAGGCTCTGATTCTAGAGCGGTATGGGCGCCTGCCAGCGCCTGCCGAAGCGGGGGGTGCAGCCCATGCGACAGCGGCGCGCGGGCACGGGCCCTGGGGCATTGGCTCAAAAGGGCGGCACCTGCAGGCAGGTGCTGCGCACAGCCCAAAAACAGCACGGCCACCTCGTGCGAAGGTGGCCGTGCAGGCTTCATGTTTTGCGGGGCGGGTCCCGCGCAGCGTCAAACCTTGAATTGCTCGCGATCCAGCCCCTGAATCCAGCGGGGCGGCTTGCCACGGCCCGTCCAAGTTTCGCCCGTGGCTTTGTTCATGTATTTGATGGCTACTTTCTTGGTGGCCCCTGGCTGGCGTGCAGCCTTGCTGTGGCCGAACACGTCCGTCACGCTCAAGTCGTTTTTCTGCACGATGGCGCGCACTTGTTCAATCGCTTGGGCGCGCTCTTGCTCGCGAATTTTTTGAATGCGTTGCTCCAGCTCTTCGCGCTGCTGAAGAAGGGCGGTTAATTCAGACATCAGGAATCTCCACTAAGTTTAAGAATGAGGGGTTAATCAGTTTGCGGAGATTGTATCGTAAAACAATCTCGGAGCGTCACGGTAAAAATCTGGTTGTTTTTGGGGTAGAGGCAGCAAATTCTGGCCTTTGACTGCCAAGGGGGGTTGGCTGGCAATCTGACATGCTGCGGGTTTGGGCTGGTCACGGCGTGGCAGTTGGCCAGAATCCGCTGATTGCCTGCCATGCAAAGGCTTTGTTGCGGGCCTTGAAATCGGCACGATGGGGCATTGATGTTTTTGTATGGGATTGAATCCGCCGGGCAGCGTCTGGGCATTGGCTGAAATACGACAAATCACGGACAAAATCCCGTGTCGCCAATGTGGGGCGCATTGGCGGCGAAATGGAGTGCAGCCATGTGCGCATTGCTCGCGAGCGCGCGCACTGCAAGCGCGCAATCCCTTGGCTCAGTGAAGCCTTGGCCTGGGCGAGACTGGTGTGGAAAAGCGCGCGCAGATCCCCCGAGGAACAGGCTTGGCAAAACCCCTGCGCTATTAGGGCCTGGGCAGGCAAGCGGCAACTCTTCATTATAATAAAAAGAATCGTTTCCATTCTTATTTGACCTGCCTGGTTGCCAGCCAGGCAGGTCTTTTGCTGCGGGGCTTTGGCAAGGCCCGGCGCCGCACCACGCAGTCGGTGTGCGCAGGCTCTGGAGCGCGGTGCCAATGCCCTGCGCTCCAGTGGGGCCGGGTGTGGGCCGGCTGCGGGCCGGGCGTGGGGTGGAGGCGTTGGCAGTACAGGATTTTTGAGGGCAACGCTGAATCAGTCCCCGCAGTGCGGCGCAGCCTTGTGTGGGGATGGGATGCAAGGCGCAAATCGCAAACCGCAAACCGCAGCAATCGCTTGAGCTGTTGCCAGGCTTTGCTTGCGCGGCAGAGCGCCCCAGACAGGGATGCGCCGTGCGCGAGAGACTGATTCAGCGTTGCCTTAGTTTGTGCATTCGGCGCTCGGCCCGGCAGGGCTTGCAGGGCGCCAGCTTGCAGGTTTTTTCTCATTGAGGAGTTTTATGTCCGCGCTGAAAAGCACCCCTTTGTTCCGTTTGAGCATTTTGCAGCTGGCTTTGCTGGCGGGTTTGGCCCATGCCCAGCAGCAGGCCGATGCATCGAAGAAGGATGCGCAATTGCCTACCGTGCAGGTGCAGGGCCAGGCCCCCACGGCCGAGCCTGTGGAGGATTGGCGCGCTCAGGAGCGCAGCACCGACACCGACCTGAAGGAGGTCTTGGCCGATCAGGCGGCAGTGCAGTTCGGCGGCGGCAATGGCGCCTCGCAGTGGGTCACGATCCGTGGCATGGGGCAGGACCAGATTGACTACGTGGTCGATGATGCCTCCAGCGACGCACAGATCTTTCACCACCAGGGCCGTTTCATGATGGATCCGGCGCTGGTGAAGATCATTGGCATCGAGAAGGGCACGGGCTCGGCCAGTTCGGGCATTGGCGCCACCAGCGGCAAGATTGAGGCCACCACGGTCGATGCGCTGGATTTGCTGCGCGATGGCCAGGACGTGGGCTTTCGCGTCAACGGCGGCATCAACACCAACAAGGGCCGCAACGGCGGGCTGTCCGTTTATGGCCGCAGCGGCAACTTCGACGGCCTGTTCGTGGGCAACCGCGTCGATGACCAGAACTACAAGGATGGCAGCGGCCGCGAGATCGGCAACAGCGCGCTCGATGGCCGCAGCTTCATGGCCAAGGCTGGGGTGAATTTCAGCGAAGACCTGCGCCTGACGCTGAGCCACCGCCGCGAGCAGGAGTCGGGCCTGCGCAATCTGCGCGAGGAGTTCTTCTTCGACACCGCCAACGACGACCCCTCGCACCGCCGCCGCACGGTGGACAGCACCACGGCCGCGCTGCGCGGCAGCCAGCTGGGCTTGATCGACACCCTGGATGTGAATGCCTCGATGATTCGCTCCGAGCAAGAAAGCGGCGCCGGCCAGCGCCTGCCGGCCTCGACGGTGAACATCGACACCAATGCCGGCAACCTGCGCCTGAGCAGCCGCCTGGGCGCGCACCGCATCAAGTACGGCGTGAACCTGCGCCAGCAGCAGGCCGGCTCCACGCGCTCGCAGGCCGCCGGGCTGGGCAAGCAGGAGAAAACCGACACCGGCCTGTACGTCGAAGGCATCTGGAGCTGGCACCCCATCACGCTGACCACCGGCCTGCGCTACGACCGCTTCAGCCTCAAGTCCAACGAGGGCGCCAAGCACTCGGACGGCAACGTCAACCCCAGCGTTGGCCTGATCTGGGACGCCACCGACACCCTGTCCTTCAACATCAGCCACAACCGCGCCAGCCGCAGCCCGCGTTTTTACGAGGTCCTGCTGGCCAGCACGCCCGTGCGCTACGACCGCGATCTCAAGGCCGAGCGTTCGCGCAATTCGGAGCTGGGCTTTGACTGGGTCGATGGCGGCCTGGCTGTCTCCGGCAGCTACTTCCAGCAAAAGATTCGCGATCTGCAGAACTTCACCGGCATGAACTGCGTGGAGCGCAACTGCGAATACCGACTCACGCGCAGCGGCGGCGAGCTCACCAACCGCGGCTATGAGCTCAGCAGCAGCTACCGCTGGCGCGATCTGACGGCCCGCCTGGGCGTGGCGCACAGCAAGCCCAAGCTCAACGGCGCGACCTACGACTCGGTGGCCACGGCCATTCCGATGGGCCGCCAGTGGACCACCGGCCTGAGCTACCACTACCGCCCCTTCAACCTGGAGCTGGGCTGGCGCGGCCGCTATGCGCAAAAGGGCAGCTACATCAACGCCACCCGTGGCAGCGGCACGCCCGTCTCGCGCAGCGGCTATGGCGTGCATGACCTGCACGCCACCTGGCTGCCGCTGGGCAAGGACACGCTGCACGTCAACTTCGCCGTGCACAACGTGGCCGACAAGCTCTACCGCAGCCATAGCCAGCGCTCGGGCAACAACGCCCTGCCTGAGCCAGGCCGCGAGTTCCGCCTGAGCGTCAACTATCGCTATTGAGCACTCGCGTTGCGCCCTGAGCGCCCGGTGCGCCCGCGCGGCCAGGTTTTGTCGCCTGCCGCGCCCGGCGGCCTTTTGCGCCCCCACAGCCACGGCCCTGCCGTGGCTTTTTCATGGCCCCAGCGGGGGCGCTCACCACCACAGCAGCGCCACGCAAAACAGCGCCAGCACCAGCACCGACGGCAGCGCCGCCAGCAGCACCATGCGCTGCACCCAGGCGCGTTGGCTGGCGGCCTGGGGCGGGCACAGCTGCACGGCCATCTCCACCTTCGCGGGGGAGGCCATCAGCAGCAACGCCGCGCTGACGTTGTGCGCCGCCATGAAGGGCAGCAGCGGCAGGCCCATTTGCAGCGCGATGCGCGCCTGCGTGTCGGCCAGCATGGCATTGGCGCCGGTGTTGGAGCCAGTGACGAAGCCGCCCAGCGCGCCCACGAACGGCGCAGCCAGCGCGTAGCCGCTGCCCAGCCCAGCCAAGGCCTGGGCTAGACGGGCGGCCATGCCCGAGAGCGCCATCACCAGCCCCAGCAGGATGTAGCACAGCGCCACCGCCGCCACCAAGACCCAGCTGCGCAGCACGCCGGCTTGCAGGCCGCGCCACTGCGGCGCGGGCAGGGGCGAGTGGCCGCGCTGCACGCGCCAGGCCACCA
>JAUMYI010000018.1:14930-22662 GCA_030528705.1 Comamonadaceae bacterium
CGCCACTGCGGCGCGGGCAGGGGCGAGTGGCCGCGCTGCACGCGCCAGGCCACCAGCGCCGTGGCCAGCCACAGCCACAGCGCCGGCGATGCCAGCGCCATCCAGGCGCTGCCGCCCAGCCCTGCGGCACGCAGGCCCTGCGCGGCCAGCAGCAGCCCACCCAGCAGCGCCGCATAGGCCTGCAAGGCCAGCAAGGCGGCCTGCGGCAGCGGCGGCCAGGCGCCGCGCTGGCGCAGCAGGTGCAGCAGCATCACCAGCAAGGCCCCCAACGCCCCGGCCGGCGCCGTGCCGGCCAGTCGGTTGCAGGCCCACACGGCCAGCCACAGCGCCAGCGCCGACGCCGTGGCCAGCCCCAACGCAGGGGCGCGCTGCCCCGGCTGGCTGGCCAGCCAGGCCGCGCCCCAGCCCGCCACCAGAAAGGGCGGCAGGCTCAGCCAGGCCGAGGCCTCGCCCAGCGCCTGAAAAGGCAAGTCGGCCATGCGTGCGGCAATCAGCGTGCCCGGCCCCATCGAGCCCCAAGGCACGGCGCACAGCCCCAGCAGGCCCACCAGCGCCGCGCGCGCCGGCGCAAGGCCCAGGTGCAGCAGCAGCGGAATGCCCACCGTCACGCCAATGCCAAAGCCGGTGACCGACTCGGCAAACGGCGTTGCCCCATGCACCACCAGCAGCGCCGCGCCCACGCCCTGGCCGGCGCGCTGGCGCAGCCAGCCCGCCAGCGCCGCCTGCGCGCCGCTGGCTTGCAGCAGCTGGCTCAGCGCCAGGCCGCCGCCGATGATGCCCGCCACCTCCAGCACCACCGGCAGCCAATGCCGGGCAGCGGCGGCCAGCACTGGCGTGGCTGGCAGGCCGCCGCCGGCCAGGGCTTGTGCGGCCACCAGGGCCAGCGCCACGGCCAGGCCCAGCAGGGCCGCGCGCAATGACGGCCAGCCGCGCAACAAGGCGCCCAGCACCGCCAGAACGGGTAACAATGCCGCCAGGGACCACATGACACGCATCTCCTGAAATTTCTTATCTGCAATATTAGTTGCTGATAAGAAACCAAAAACATGGCAAATACCCTGATGAGCCCCCCGCCGGACGAGCCCCATGGGCCCCAGCAGCCCCAGCCAGGGCCAGGCCGGCACGACGCCGCCTTTGGCGCGGCCGTGCGCTCGCGCCGCGCGGAGATCGGCATTACCTTGGAGCAACTGGCCGAGGCCACGGGCATCTCGCGCAGCGCGCTCTCGCGCATCGAGCGCGGCGCTCTGGCCACCAGCCTGAACTACGGCCTGGCCATCGCCCAGGCGCTGGGGCGCGAGCTGCCCGAGCTGCTGGGCCAGGGCGGGCCGGCGGGCCAGCACATCACCCGCGCGGCCGATGGGGTGCGCTACGTCGATCCGGCCACGGGCGTGCAACGCCAGGCGCTGGCGCGCCCGGCCCCAGGGGTGGAATGGGTGGCCTACACGCTGCCTGTGGGCGCGCAGACCAGCGCCTTCGCGCCGCATGGCCCGGGCACGCGCGAGACTTTTCACGTCGTCTCGGGCGCGGTGGAGATTGAGCTCGAAGGCCAGGCCGTGCGCCTGGGCCCGGGCGATACGGCCACGCTGCGCGCG
Organism: Comamonadaceae bacterium; assembly: GCA_030528705.1. Classification (GTDB taxonomy): domain Bacteria; phylum Pseudomonadota; class Gammaproteobacteria; order Burkholderiales; family Burkholderiaceae_C; genus Lampropedia. Next base: position 16,523 of record JAUMYI010000018.1, read on the forward strand.
GACGTGGCGCACCGCTTTCGCAACGCCGGGCGCAGCGTGGCGCGCGTCATGCTGATCGTGGCCGAGCCGCGCGCTTGAGCGCCTTTTGGGGCCTGAGCCAGGGCAGCACGACAACCCTGGCTGCGCGGCGCGCCCAACCCCAAGAGTCGCGATCAGATTTTTTTACTATTCGTTATATCTGTAAAAATACAACGTTGGAACAACCCTCAGGGAGGGCCTGCCCAAAGGCCGCAGATGCACACGGCGCTGCGATTTGCGCAGACCTTCCCAAGGCCCTTGCCAAGCGTGGTTCACGCGCGCGGCAGGGGCCCGACACGAAAGGCCCTCACCATGAATTACCGCTACCTTGCCCTGGCCATGCTCGCCCCATTGGGGGCGGGTGCGGCCGACCAGCCCCAGCCCGCCGCCGCTGGCGGCGATGCCTTCACGCTCGGTGAAGTCACCGTGCTGGCGCCCGTGGCGCAAACGCCGCTGCCCAGCGGCGACAGTCTGACGCAGCAGGACTTGCGCCTGCACAACCAGGAGCGCCTGGGCCAGGCGCTGAACCTGCTGCCCGGCGTGCACGCGGCCTATTCCGGCGCGCGCGGCGAGCAGCTGTTTTACGTGCGCGGCTTCGATCGCCTGCAGGTGCCCGTCTACATCGACGGCGTGCCCACCTACGTGCCCTACGACGGGCGCATTGACCTGGGCCATTTCACCAGCTACGACCTGGCCCGCGTCGAGGTGGCCAAGGGCTTTTCGCCGCTGACTTACGGCCCCAACGCGCTGGGTGGCGCCATCAACCTGATCACGCGCCAGCCCACGCGCGCCTTCGAGGGCGATGTGGGCGGCGGCCTGGGCCTGAGCGACCACGGGCGCCTCGACAACCGCCGCGCCTACGCCAACCTGGGTGGCCGGCAGGCGCAATGGTGGTACCAGATCGGGGCCTCGCAGCTGAAGACCAGCAGCTTCGATCTGCCCGGCGGCTTTGCGCCCCATGCGCAGCAGCCGGCAGGGCGGCGCGTGAACAGCCTGCGCCAGGACAGCAAGCTCAGCGCCAAGATCGGCTTGACCCCCAACGCCGGGGGCGAATACGTGCTGGGCCTGGTGCGCCAGGATGGCGAGAAAGGCCAGCCCACCTACGCCGGCAGCCTGCCGCTGCGCGGCCAGGGCGCGCGTGCGCGCACGCGCTACTGGCAATGGCCGCAGTGGGACAAGACCAGCTACTACTTCAGCGGCCGCACCCAACTGGGCCAGCACAGCCTCAAGGCGCGGCTCTACCACGACCGCTTTGCCAATACGCTGGTGGGCTACGAATACCGCAATGGCGTGGTCGGGGGCGTGGAGGCGGGCTTTCCCAGCCGCTACGATGACCACAGCAATGGCCTGTCGCTGGAGGCGGACATGCAGCTTTGGGCCCGCCAGCGCACGCGGCTGGCCTATCACCTCAAGGATGACGTGCACCGCTCCAGCAACGACGGCTCGCCGTGGACGCTGTTCAAGGATCGCAGCCAATCGCTGGCGCTGGAGTACAGCGCCAGCCTGCGCCCCGGCCTGACCGGAGTGGCCGGCCTGGCCTACCACCAGCGCAAGAGCCTGTCGGCGCGCAACTATGGCACCCATGCCGGCTCGCCTGACGTGCCCGGCCTGTACGAGGAGCCCCGCGGCCAGGACGATGCCGTGGACGCCCAGATCGGCCTGTACCAGGACCTGGGCGAGCAAGCCCGCTGGGGCCAACTGCGCGCCAGCGTGGCCAGCAAAAGCCGCTTCGCCACGATGATGGAGCGCTACTCGAGCCGCTTTGGCCGCGTCATCCCCAACCCCGACCTGAAATCCGAACGCGCGCGCCACTACGAGTTGGGCTATGGCCTGCAATTGCCGGGCCAATGGGCCTTCGATGCCGCCGTGTTCCGCAGCGAGGTGCGCGACTCGATCCAGAACGTCACCGTGCCCGCGGCCCAGTGCAGCAGCACCAGCTGCGAGCAGCCGCAGAACGTGGCCCGCGCCCGCCACAGCGGCCTGGAGCTGAGCCTGCACGGCGGCCAGGGGCCCTGGACGGTGCATGCCAACTACACCCTGTTGCAGCGCAAAAACCTCAGCGCCCCCGATGTGCTCGCCACCGACACGCCGCGCCACAAACTGTTTGCCGCAGGCAGCTGGGCGCAGGGCCCGTGGACGGTGACGGCCAGCGTGGAGGCGGCCTCGCAGCGCCACTCGGCCTCCAACGGCAAGCAAATCGCCGCCGGCTTTGCCGCCTACCACCTCAAGGGCGGCTACCGCCTGGGCAACGGCGCCGAGCTGGAGCTGGGCGTGCGCAACCTGGGCGATAGACTTTACGCCTACAGCGAGGGCTACCCCATGCCCGGCCGCAATTACTTCGTGCAAGTGCACTATCCGTTCTGAGAGCGCAGAGCCGGCTTTGGTGTGCAGGCCCTGCACACGAGGATCTCGCCATGACAGCCCACCCCCACCCCCCCGGCCCGAGCGCGCCCTTGGCGGCGGTGCTGCACGACGGGCACGGCATTGCCGAGCCCGTGCTCAAGGCTTTTGTCGCGCGCTTGCAGGCGCGCGGCGTGCGCGTGCGCGGCCTGCTGCAAGACAGCGCCATCAGCACCCAGCAAGGCAGCCAGCAAGGCGGCCAGGGCGGCAGCGCCTGCCAGCGCCACATGGAGCTGGTGGACGTGCAAAACGGCCAGCGTTATCTGATCTCGCAGGAGTTGGGCCAGGGCTCGCAGGCCTGCTGCCTGGACGCGGCGGGCGTGGCCGCCGCCAGCGTGGTGCTGCGCCGCGCCCTGCATGAGCAGCCCGAGCTGATCGTGGCCAACCGCTTCGGCAAGATCGAAAGCGAAGGCTCGGGCCTGCGGCAGGAAATCGCCGCTGCTGCCGCAGCCGGCATCCCGCTGCTCACGGCCGTGGACCAGCGTTTTCTGCCCGAATGGCAGGCCTTTTGCGGCGGCCTGGCCGTGCAGTTGCCGCCCGATGTGCAGGCGTTGGAGCAGTGGTGGCGGCAGCATGCGCGCCCGGATGCCCAGGCCCAGGCGCAGCCCCAGGGCACTGGCCCGGAGGCCGCGTGATGCTGCGCCGCCGCGCTCTGCTGCATGCACTGGCCTGCGGCGCAGGCGCCGGGCTGCTGGCGCCCTGGGCCCGCCCTGCCCAAGGCCAGGGCCAGGCCGCCACCCAGCCGGCCCAGCCAAGCCAGCCCGAATCACCGCCTGCCACGCTGCTGCAGCACTTTGGCCCGCCACTGGCGGCCGCGCCGCGCCGCATCGTCGCCGCCGGCCCGCCAGCGGCCGTGCTGGTCGCGGCCCTGGCCCCGGCGCAACTACTGGGCTGGCCCATGCCCCTGCCCGATGCCGCGCGCGCCCTGCTGTCGTCCGAGTTGGCCCGGCTGCCCACGATCGGACGCCTGGCCGGGCGCGGCAGCACGCTGGGCGCCGAAGGCTTGCTGGCCCTGCGCCCGCAGCTCATCGTGGACGTGGGCAGCACCGACGACTACTACCGCTCGCAGGCCCAGCGCCTGGCGCAGCAAACCGGCATCCCCTACGTGCTGGTCGATGGCAGCCTGCCGCACAGCGCCCAGCAGCTGCGCGAGGTGGGCCAGCTGCTGGGCCAGGCCCAGCGCGCAGCGCAGCTGGCCCAGTACGCCGAGCGGGCCCTGGCCCAGGCCCAGCAATTGCGCCAGCGCCTGCAGGCGCAGCCGCCGCGCTTTTATCTGGCGCGCGGCGCCGACGGCCTGGAGACGGGCTGGCGTGGCTCCATCAACAGCCAATTGCTCGAATACCTGGGCGCGCACAACGTGGCCGCGCCGCCGGCCGGTCAGCCCGGCCGCCAGGGCGGCGGCACGCCGCGCGTGCCGCTGGAGCAGTTGCTGCAGTGGAACCCGCAGCTCATCGTCACGCAGCAGCCTGGATTGGCCGAGCAACTGCAGCAAAACCCCCAGTGGCGCAGCATGCAGGCCGTGCGCCAGGGCCTGGTGCTGCAAATCCCGCACCTGCCCTTTGGCTGGGTGGATGGGCCGCCGGGCATCAACCGCCTGATCGGGCTGCGCTGGCTGAGCCTGCTGCTGCAGCACTGGGATGGCGCCACGGCCCTGGATGCGGCGGCGCTGCGCGGGCGCATCGAGCCGCAGGCGCGCGCGTTCTACCAACTGTTCTACGGCTGCGCCGCTGGCGCCGCCCTGCCGCCAGGGGCCTTGCCTTGAGCCTGCCCGCAGCCCCCGCCCCTGCCCGCAGCGCCGCGCGCGGCGCGGGCGCCCTGTTGGCTGCGGCCGTTTTTTGCGCGCTGGCGCTTACCGCCGGCCTGGCTCTGGGCAAATACCCTTTGTCGCCGGCCCAGCTCTGGGCGGCGCTGGCGGGCGGGGCCAGCGGTGCGGCAGGCGGCGCAAGCGTGGATGAAACCGCACGCATCGTGCTCTGGGAAGTGCGCCTGCCGCGCGTGCTGGCCGCTTGCCTGGTGGGCGCGGCCCTGGCCGCGGCCGGCGCTTGCTACCAGAGCATCTTTCGCAACCCGCTGGTCTCGCCGGACATTCTGGGCGTCTCCGCCGGCGCGGGCCTGGGCGCGACGCTGGGCATCTTCCTCGGCGGCGCCATGGCCGTCGTGCAGGCCATGGCCTTTGGCGGCGGCCTGCTGACCGTGGCCCTGGTCGTGCTCACGGCGCGCTGGGTGCGCCACCACGACAGCGTGCTGGTGCTGGTGCTCAGCGGCATGGCCATGGGCACGCTGACGGGCGCGGGCATTGCGCTGATCAAGGTGCTGGCCGATCCGTACACGCAGCTGTCCTCCATCACCTTCTGGCTGCTGGGCGGCCTCAACGGCGTCACCGTGCAGGACCTGCTGGGCGCGGCCCCGGCCATGGCCCTGGGCCTGCTGTGCATGGCGCTGCTGCGCTGGCGCGTCAACCTGCTGAGCCTGGGCGACGAGGAGGCCCAGGCCCTGGGCGTGCCCGCTGGGCGGCTGCGCCTGGCGCTGATCGTCGCGGCCACGCTGATGACCGCGGCGGCCGTGTCCATCACCGGCGTCATCGGCTGGGTCGGGCTGGTCGTGCCCCATGCGGCGCGGCTGCTGGCCGGGCCGGAGTTCGGCCGCCTGCTGCCCGTGTGCCTGCTGCTGGGCGCAGGGCTGATGGTGCTGGCCGACACGCTGGCGCGCAGCACGGTGGGCATCGAACTGCCGCTGGGCGTGGTCACCGCCTGCATTGGCGCGCCCTTTTTTCTCTGGTTGCTGGCGCGGCGCGGGGGCCAGCCATGAGCCAGCCGCCGGCCACGCTGCAGGCCAGCGGCCTGGCCATAGGCTATGGCGCGCGGCAGTTGGCCAGCGGCCTGCAGTTCAGCTTGCAGGGCGGCGAAATCCTGGCGCTGCTGGGCCCCAATGGCAGCGGCAAAAGCACGCTGCTGCGCACCTTGCTGGGGCTGCATGCGCCGCAGGCCGGGCAGCTGCTGCTCGATGGCCAGGCCCTGGCGCACATGCCGCGCGCGGCGCTGGCGCGGCGCATCGGCTATGTGCCGCAGGCCTATGCCAGCCACTTTGGCTACAGCGTGCACGACACCGTGCTGATGGGCCGCGCGGCCCACCTGCCGCTGCTGGCCCAGCCCGGCGCGGCCGACCGGCGCATCGCCACGGCCTGTTTGCAGCGGCTGGGCATTGCCCACCTGGCCGGGCACAGCATGCAGGCCATCAGCGGCGGCGAGCGCCAGCTGGCGCTGATGGCGCGCGCGCTGGCGCAGCAGGCGGCCCTGCTGATCCTGGACGAGCCCACGGCCAGTCTGGATTTCGGCAATCAGTTGCGCGTGTTGGAGCATTTGCAGCAGCTGCGCCAGCAGGGCATGGGCATTTTGCTGTGCACCCACCAGCCCGAGCACGCCATGGCCGTGGCCGACCGCATCATGCTGCTGCACCAGGGCGGCCTGATCGGCCCCGGCCCGCCGCGCGAGGTGGCCACGGCCGAGCGCCTGGCCGCGCTGTACCGCGTCAGCCCGCAGCAGTTGCGCGCGCATTTGCGCTTTCGCTTCGAGGGGGGGTGAGGTTTGGTGTTGGGCGCTGGTGCGTCGGTGGTCCCTGTGGGAGATTGCGCTCGGTAGTTACCGACCGTGTGGGAGGCAAGGGCCGAGGCCGGGATGTGCGCCCGGCGGCGCAGTCACTTTCTTTTTTGTCGAAAAAAGAAA
>JAUMYI010000294.1 GCA_030528705.1 Comamonadaceae bacterium
CCGGCGGCGAACACGCCGGGCACGCTGGTTTGCGTGGCAAAGCCCTCGTGCCCGCCCTGGGTGAGGATGTAGCCGTTTTTCATCTCCAGCTGGCCTTGGAAGATCTCGGTGTTGGGGGCGTGGCCGATGGCGATGAAGGTGCCTTGCAGGGCCAGCTCCTCGGTGCTGTCGTCCTGCACGTTGCGGATGCGCACGCCGGTGACGCCGCTGGCATCGCCAAGCACTTCGTCGAGCACGCTGTGCAGCTTGAGCTCGATCTTGCCGGCCTGCACCTTTTCCATCAGCTTGTCGATCATGATGGCCTCGGCGCGGAATTTGTCGCGGCGGTGGATCAGCGTGACCTTGCTGGCGATGTTGGCCAGGTACAGCGCCTCTTCCACGGCGGTGTTGCCGCCGCCGACGACGGCCACGGCCTGGTCGCGGTAGAAAAAGCCGTCGCAGGTGGCGCAGGCCGAGACGCCGCGGCCCATGAAAGCCTGCTCGGAGGGCAGGCCCAGGTATTTGGCCGAAGCGCCGGTGGCGATGATCAGGCTGTCGGCGCTGTAGCTGCCGCTGTCGCCGTTGAGCTTGAAGGGGCGCTGCGAGAGGTCCACGCTCTGGATGTGGTCGAACACAATCTGGGTGTTGAAACGCTCGGCATGCTTGAGAAAACGCTCCATCAGCTCAGGCCCTTGCACGCCAGCGGCGTCAGCGGGCCAGTTGTCCACTTCGGTGGTGGTGGTCAGCTGCCCGCCCTGGGCCATGCCGGTGATGAGCACGGGCTGCAGGTTGGCGCGCGCGGCATAGATGGCAGCGGTGTAGCCTGCCGGGCCAGAGCCGAGAATCAGAACTTTGGCATGTAATGTGTTGCTAGTGCTCATGTTTTTCACCAGAAATAGGGCTGCGGATGGAGCGTTTGAGCCGCTCTTTGCGATAATGCGGGCTTTGTTTGCTGAGAGCCTGCCTAAGAGCCTGTCATTGTAGGGATTTCCTGTATTGGCGGCCTGTGGCAATGCTTTGATGGCCGCGCTCCAGGGCCTGCTTACCCATGAGTTCCCGTTCCCGTTCTCGCTCCCGATCATCTGGCAACACCTTCAATTCCTCGGCGCAGGAGGCCGGGCCGGGCTTTTTGAGCCGTTTCGGTCAGGACGTGCTGCTGTTCATCGCCCTGGTGGTGGGGGCTGCTTGGGTGGCGGCGCTGCTGAGCTATTCGCCGCAGGATCCGGCCTGGTCCTCGTCGGGGCAGGGCCTGGCTGCACGGGTGCCGCACAACTGGCTGGGCAGTTTGGGGGCCTACTGGTCGGACGTGAGCTACTTTCTGCTTGGCTACACGGTCTGGGTGCTGGTGGCGGCGCTGGCGCTGCTGTGGTGGTGGGCCTTTCGCGCCTGGCTCAGCGGCAAAAGCCTGATGCGCAGCGATGGGCGGCTGATGATGCTGCGCATTTGGGGCAAGCGTTTCTTCTGGCTGGGCAGCGTGCTGCTGCTGCTGTGCGCCTGCTCGGTGCTGGAGTGGACGCGCCTGTACCGTTTCGAGGGCCAATTGCCCGACCATTCCGGCGGTGTGCTGGGCTATTGGGTGGGGCCTCTGGCCGTGCGCTGGCTGGGCTACACCGGCTCGACCGTGGCGGCGCTGGTGCTGGCGCTGCTGACGCTGTCGTGGGTTCTGGGCTTTTCCTGGGGCAAGGTGGCCGAGCGCACCGGCGCGTGGATCGAGCGTTGGATCGACCGCGTGCGCCTGGGCCATGAGCGCCTGCGCGACGCCCGAGCCGGGCGGCGCGCCCAGCGCGAGCGCGAGGAGCAGATCAGCAAGGAGGCCGTGCTCACGCGCGATGCCTTGAGCGATGCGCTGCCTGAGCATCTGGCAGACATCCCGCAGGGGCAGTTGCCGCAGTTGCAGGAGCTGCCCGAGAGCGCATGGCCCAAAGCGCCTGTGGCGCCTAGCGGCGCAGCAGATGAGGCGGGCGCCGAGCCGGCGCCGCCCCCGGCCTACAGCGAAACCGTGGATTTGCCCTGGGATGAGGAGCCCGCGCCGGGCAAGAGCTACGCCACGACGCGCCCGGAAGAGCGCATCGAGCCGCTGTGGGATGAGCCCAGCGCGGGGGCAGCCAATGAGACGGCCTTGATCTCCAGCCCCGTCAAGCGCCAGAAGCATTTGTTCGACGATGCCAGGAGCGGCGCGCTGCCCACGGTGGCGCTGCTGGACCCGATCGCAGCCAAGCAGGAGACCGTCACCCCCGAAACGCTGGAGATGACCAGCCGCCTGATCGAGAAAAAGCTCAAGGACTTTGGCGTGGAAGTGCGCGTGGTCGAGGCCCAGCCCGGCCCGGTGGTCACGCGCTACGAGATCGAGCCGGCCACGGGCGTCAAGGGCGCGC
>JAUMYI010000295.1 GCA_030528705.1 Comamonadaceae bacterium
CCACGTCAAAGCCCATGGAGCCGAAGATTTGCTCGATGCGCTCCCAGGCCAGGGTCACGGGGTGCAGGCCGCCTGTTTCGCGGCGGCGGCCGGGCAGGCTCACGTCCAGGCGCTCGGCCTGCAATTGGCGCTGCAATTCGGCATCGGCCAGGGCCTGGCGGCGCGCGCCCAGCGCCGCTTCGATGGCCTGCTTGGCCTGGTTGATGGCTGCGCCCTGGGTTTTTTTCTCCTCCACGCTGAGCTGGGCCATGCCTTTCATCAGCGCGGTGATCTGGCCGCTCTTGCCCAGGAAACGGGCCTTGGCGTCTTCCAGCGCCGCTGGGGTGGCGCATTGTGCAAACTGGGCTTGGGCCTGTTCGACCAGGGCCGCCAAATCGGTGCTCATATCCGTGCTCTCAAATCAGGGGCTGGCAGCGGATGGCGGCGGGACTCGGCCTGGCATTTCAGCCCTGAGAGCTGATGACCCGAGGCGCTGCGTGCCTGGGATCGAATCACACGCTGGTGGTGCGCCGCGCGCTGCAAAAGGAAAAAGGGCCGGTGCTCAGAGAACCTGCATGCAGATTCGCAAAGCCCGGCCCGATGGCGGAAAAGGCAACTTGCCTTGTGTGGTGAAGCGATTACGCCGCCAGTTTGGCCTTGGCCTGCTCGACCAGGCTGCCGAAAGCGGCTTTGTCGTGCACGGCCAGATCGGCCAGCACCTTGCGATCGATCTCGATCTGGGCCTTCTTCAGGCCGTTGGTGAACTGGCTGTAGGTCAGGCCCAGTTCGCGTGAGGCGGCGTTGATGCGGGCGATCCACAGCTGGCGGAACACGCGCTTTTTGTTGCGGCGATCGCGGTAGGCGTACTGGCCGGCCTTCATCACCGCCTGCTTGGCAACGCGGAAGACGTTGCCGCGGCGGCCGCGGAAGCCCTTGGCCAGCTTCAGGATTTTCTTGTGACGGGCATGTGCCGTGACACCACGTTTGACGCGAGGCATGTGCGTGACTCCTTCTGATTACAGACCGGCAAATGGCAGCATTTGCGCCATGTGGCCGAGGTTGGTTTCATGCACATTCACCGCGCCGCGCAGCTGGCGCTTGTTCTTGGTGCTCTTCTTGGTGAGGATGTGGCGCTTGAACGCCTGGCCGCGCTTGACGGTCCCACCCGGGCGAACGCGAAAACGCTTTTTCGCGCTGCTCTTGCTCTTCATCTTTGGCATAACAGTTCCTGACTTGTTTGACATTGTGGCTGTTCAGGCGTGCCGCCCGCACGGGGCCGGCCCTTGGTGATCGCTGCCGATCTGCCTGCAGCCACTTGTGGTTTCCCCCAGGCGCGGCAAAGCCGCCCTGCCCAGGAAAACCGGCGATTATACATGCCGCGCGCTGGGCGGGCGTTGGCGGTAAAAGCGCATGGGCACGCCTTCGGCCAGCGCCTGTTGCTGGGCCTGGCGCTGCTGGGCCAGCACGCCGGGCTTGATCTTGCCCACCACGTGCATCTCGCAGGGCTTGCAGTCAAAGCGCAGCGTGAGTTTTTCCTTGCCGTTGATCAGGTGCAGCGGCTCGGCCTTGATGGTGCCCTTGACGCCGATCACCCCCTTGGCCTGCTTGGGGCACAGGCTCATCGAATAGCGCACGCAGTGCTTGGTGATCATCAGGCTGACTTCGCCCAGCTCCTCATCGGCCTCGTAGGCCGCATCAATCACTTTGACGCCGTGCTTGAGGTAGAAGGCGTGCGCCTGGTGGTTGAGCACGTTGGCCAGATACGTCAGCGTGTCCTCGGGGAAGGGCGCGGGCGGCTGCACGGGCTGGGCGCGCGGCGGGCGCACGTAGCCGCCTGCGCGCGCTGCTTCCAGCGCGGCCAGGGCGTCGCGGCGCAGGCCGTTGAGCAGCGAGGCGGGCAGAAACCAGCTCTGTTGCAGCCGCGCCTGCACGGCCAGCGGCTCGAACATCGTGTTGCCAAAGCGTTGCAACTGGCTGGCGGCGGCGCGTTCGCTCTCGGCCACGGCCTGCGGCTGGCGCGGCATTTGCCGCGGGTGCGGGGCTTGGGCGCTGGCGGCAAAGCCGTCCTCATCGCTCAATTGCAGCAGCAACTGGCCCGGCTGCGGCTCGCTGAGCGTGGCCCACAGGCCGATGCGGCGTTGGCTGGAGGGGCGCTCCAGCAGGCGCTGCCAGTGCATGTCGCGGTTGCGGTTGATCGTCAGATCCTTGCGCAGGTCTTTCAGGCTGGCGATCGGGTCTTTGGGCCAGATGCGCCATTGCCCGGGGCGGCCGCCGGGGGTGGGCTCGGCGCGGTTGATGGCCATGCCCACCAGCTCGCCGCGCAGGTCGTAATAGCACAGGCCATCGCCGTTGGA
>JAUMYI010000296.1 GCA_030528705.1 Comamonadaceae bacterium
TGCCCGGCGGCGATGGCAGGGGCTGCTGTCGCCAGCGGCTCGACCTCAAAGCCCGCAGCGCGAATGGCCGCCAGCACCGCAGGCAGTTGCGCAGCTGGCGCGGCCAGGCGCAGCAGGCGCTCGCCGAAGCGAAACTGCAGCTGCGCAATGTCGGCAATGCCCGCGAGCGCCTGACGGATTTGGGCCTCTTCGCTGGGGCAGTCCATGTCGGGAATGCGCAAATAGTGCCAGCTCTGACCATTGGCATGGTCTTGGAGTGTTGGCTGCGCATCGCTTTCTCTGCCAGTGCTGCTGCTTGCGTCGTTGCCTGCGCCGCTGGGCGGGGCATTGCCGACACAGCCGCTTTGGCAAGCGCAGCAACTGCTGCTTGCTTGCGCCTTGGCGCTGGCTGCTTGGGCCTGGGACTGGGACTGGGGCGATGGCGTGCTGGGGGCTGGGCTCATGGGCATGATCCGGGCAAAAGCGGCTAGTATGCCCCACGGATGTTGCGCACAAACCCAGCGTGGCTTTCAATGCCGCTGGTCCTGCTGCCCGGGTGTGGCCAGCGGAGTGAATAGCTGGGCGGTGTCCACAGCGTCAAAACGGTATTGCGCGCCGCAGAATTCGCAGCCGATCTCCAGCGGCTGGCCTGGCTGCTCCTGCTGCATGGCCTGCACTTCGGCCTGGCCCAGCGATTGCAGCATGGCTGCGACGCGCTCGCGGCTGCACTGGCAGCCAAAGTGCGGCGTGAGGCCGGCAGCGTCCAGCGGTTGCAGCTGCTCTTGCCAGAACAGGCGGCGCAGGATGGTGGCGCTGTCCAGCGTCAGCAGCTCCTCGCGCGTGAGGCTGCGCGCCAGCGTGGCAATGCGGTTGAAATGCTCGTTCTGGCCCAGCGCGTCTTCGCTGTCGGTGTCCTGCAGCGCGCCGCCCAGATTGGCCTGGCCCTTGACGGGGATGCGTTGCAGCAGCAGCCCGGCGGCCACGCGCTGATCGGCGGCCAGCAGCAGCACGGTGTCGAGCTGTTCGGACTGCTGCATGTACTGCTCCAGCGTGGCCGCCAGCGAGGGCAGGGTCTGGCCCTGGGCGTCGGTCAACGAGACGATGCCCTGATAGGGGCGGTAGCCGGGCTGCTTGTGCTCGGCATCGAGCGTGATGGCGCAACGGCCCTGGCCGTGCACGTTGCACAGCGTCTGCAGATCGGGGCCGCTCAGGGCCTGCAGCGCGGCAGCGGCATCGGGGGCCAGTTGGGCCGTGGCGCGCAGCCGCAGGTTGGATTTGACTTCAGCCACGGCCAGGCGCAGCGGGCCATCGCCCTGGATTTGCAGCACCAGCGCGCCGTCAAATTGGATGTTGGCCTGCATCAACAGGGCTGCGGCGCTCATCTCGCCCAGCAGCTGGGCCACGCTTTCGGGGTAGGGGCCGGTTTCGGTGTTGGCGGCGCGGCGCGCCAGCATCTCCTGCCAGGGGGCGTCGAGACGCACGATGGAGCCGCGCACAGGCAGGCCTTCAAAGAGGAATTTCTGGATTTGGGACATGGGGCGGGCAGATGGGGCGCGGTAGCGGGGAGCGCGGCAGCGCCTGGGCAAAGGAATGCCGCACAGATGGTGTTGGGCCAGCTGTTTTCAAGGATGCCGCGCAAGTCGCTCGCGGGCGCTGGTCGCGGGCCTTGGAACCCGACCTCAGTCCACGCGCTTGAGGCCTTGGGCAAAGCGCTGTGCGTTGTCGCGGTAGTGGCGCGCGCTGCGGCGCAGGCCTTCGATCTCCTGCGGCGTGAGCATGCGCACCACCTTGGCCGGACTGCCCAGGATCATGCAGCCGTCGGGAAACTCCTTGTTCTCGGTGACCAGCGCGCGCGCGCCGACCAGGCAATTCTTGCCAATCTTGGCGCCGTTGAGTACCACGGCTCCGATGCCGATGAGCGATTCGTCCCCGATCGTGCAGCCGTGCAGCATGACCTGGTGGCCGATGGTCACGTCACGGCCAATGTCCAGCGGCTTGTCTGGATCGACGTGCAGCACGCTGCCGTCCTGCACGTTGCTGCCCGCGCCGACGCGGATGTGATCGCCATCGCCACGGATCACGGCGCCGAACCAGACGCTGCTGTGCGCCTCCAGCGTGACATTGCCCAGCACCGTGGCCGAGTCGGCCACCCAGCAGCCGGGCTCCAGGGTGGGGCGAATGCCGTCGAGTTCATACAGGGCCATGGGTTTCTCCTCGTGGTGTGTGGGGGTGGTTGCGGGGGTGAAGGCTGCCCTGCATGGGCAGCGTGTGGGCTGCATTGGGTTGCGATTGTAGGGAGCCTGCACGGCCCGCCGCCGTCCAGCAACGTCCTCCAGCAACGCCCTC
>JAUMYI010000297.1 GCA_030528705.1 Comamonadaceae bacterium
CGCCCCGGCCATCGCAGCCTTGCACCAGCGTGGCGTTGGCGGCGCTGCCACTGGCCAGGCTGCGAAAGCGCAGCGGCCAGCGCGGGCTGGGCGATGGCGAAGCCGAAGCCGGCTCTGAAAGCGTCAACGCAGGTCTTCGTGCAGCAATTGCAGGATGCGCCCAGCCTCGGCCGCGGCCATGGCCGCGCCGGCTTCGCTTTGTACGATGGCGTGCGAGCGCTGGCCCTGGCCTTGCACCAGGATGCGATAACGCACCGGCGCTGGGGCGCTGGACGATTGGCCCAGCATGCGGCCGAAGAAGCCAGGCTTGTCGCGCCGCGCCTCGGGCGAGATGTAGCGCACGAAGTACAGGCCTTGGGAGCGGTCGCGGTCTTCGACGGTGAAGCCCGTGCGGTCCAGCGCCGCGCCAACGCGGCGCCAGGCGCGTTCGAAGTCGTCGTCCAGTTGCAGGGCCGGCACACCACCCAGTTCGACCAGGCTTGCGCCACCGGCGCTGCCAGTGGTCGCGCCGCTTTCTTGCTGGCTTTGCTGGGCGATGGCCTGCGATTGCTCCTCGCTCACGCCCAGCTGCACCATCAGGCGGCGCAGGAATTCGGTCTCCAGCTCCGGATCGGAGGGGCGCGGCTGCCAGATGGTGCGCTCCTGCGTGCGGTCGGTGAATTCCTCGACCATGCCGCGGTGCGTGATGTAGATGTCCGTGCCGCCATCGTCGCGGCGCTCCATGCGGGTGCGGAATTTATCGCGCTCGCCGGTCGAGTACAGCGAATCCAGCACCTTGCCCAGGGTGTTGCGGATGAAGTCCTGCGGCAGCTTGGCGCGGTTTTCGGCCCAGTCGGTTTCCATGATGCCCAGCGCCGGCTGGTCCATGGCCAGCACGAAGCCGTTGTCCACCCAGAACTGGCGCACCGGCTCCCACAGCACATCGGGCGCGCGCGGCACGCTCAGCCAGCGCACATTGCCCTCGCGGTGAATGCGCACGTCGGCCACGCTGTCGCCAGCAACGCGCTCGCCCTGGCCCTGGCGCACCTGCGAGGCCAGCAGCGCATTGGCCGACACTGGGCCGCCGGGCACGGCGTAGCGCGTGTCGGTGGACAGTTGGGTCAGATCCGGCGGCACTTCCAGCGAGGTGCCGCGCTTGGCGCTCTTGTAGTCGATCTTGTCGCCCTGCAGCGAGGAGCAGGCCGACAGCAGCACGGCCGCGGCGGCCAGGCTGAGCGAGGCGGCCTGAAGCGGCCGGGAGGACGAAGCGGTCGGACGGGTCATGCGAGTCATGCCAGCAATGGATTCAGGGAAGAAAGGGACGGCAGCGGCAGCGCCGCGCGATGGCCCATCAAAGCAGTTGCGCGGCGCGCAGGGCCTCTTGCACAGCGGGCTGCAGGGCCTGGCTCAGCTCGGTCATGGGCAGGCGCAGCGTCGGGCCGCACAGGCCCAGGCGGTGCATGGCCCATTTGACGGGGATGGGGTTGGCCTCCAGGAACAAGGCCTTGTGCAGCGGCAGCAACTGGCGCTGCAGCGCATTGGCCTGCTGCACGTCGCCAGCCAGCGCGGCCTGGCACAGGCGGCTCATCAGCGCCGGGGCGACGTTGGCCGTGACGCTGATGTTGCCATGGCCGCCGCAGAGCATCAGCGCCACGGCGGTGAGGTCGTCGCCGGAGAACACGGCAAAGCCCTCGGGCACATCGCGGATCAGCCATTGCGCCCGGGCCAGATCGCCCGTGGCCTCCTTGATGCCGACGATGCTGGGGATTTGCGCCAGGCGCAGCACGGTCTCGTGCTGCAGATCGGCCACCGAGCGCCCAGGCACGTTGTAGAGGAACATGGGCAGCTCGGGCGTGGCCTCGGCAATGGCGCGAAAGTGCTGGTACTGGCCCTCTTGCGTGGGCTTGTTGTAGTAGGGCACGACCTGCAGCTGGCTGTGCGCGCCGACCTGCTGCGCATAGCGCGCCAGCGAGATGGCCTCGGCCGTGGAGTTGGCGCCGCAGCCGGCCATGATGGGCACGCGCCCGGCCGCATGCTCGACGGCCACGCGGATGACTTCGTGGTGCTCATCGAAGGTCAGCGTTGGCGACTCGCCCGTGGTGCCCACGACGCCAATGCAGTCCGTGCCCTGCTCGATGTGCCAATCAATCAGCTTGCGCAGGCCGGGGTAATCGACGCTGCCATCCTCGTTCAGAGGCGTGACCAGGGCCACGATGCTGCCCGTCAAGAGCACGGATGAGGAAGAAGAAGCCATAAGTCAATTGCTTGTTGGGACAAGCGCGCAAAAAAACAAAGCGCGATTCTAGAGCGTGTTATGGGCGCCGCCCCCGCATAGAGCG
>JAUMYI010000019.1:0-13705 GCA_030528705.1 Comamonadaceae bacterium
AAGCAACAAGCGAAGGCAGAACTATAACACAAGTCTTGCACAGCACGCAAGTGCTGTGCAAGCAAAGGACAAAGCCCTTGCTTGTCCTACATATCAAGACCTGTTGGTCCAAGGCGGTAGAGAGCCCGACAGCTCCGAGTGGCTTCATGCCTGCGGCAAAAAGCCTTCTACTGACAGGTAGCGCTCGCCCGTGTCGTAATTGAAGCCCAGCACCCTGGCTTGGGCGGGAAGCTTGGGCAACTGCTGCGCAATGGCCGCTAGGGTAGCGCCGGAAGAAATGCCGACCAGCAGGCCTTCTTGGGTCGCGCTGCGGCGTGCATATTCTTTTGCGTCTTCTGCATCGACCTGGATCACGCCATCGAGCACACTGGTATCCAGATTGCGGGGGATGAATCCGGCCCCAATGCCTTGAATGGGGTGGGGCGCAGCTTGTCCGCCAGAGATCACGGGCGACGCGGCAGGTTCAACGGCAAAGACCTTCAACTGTGGCCAGCGGGCTTTGAGGGTTCGACCCACGCCGCTCAGATGCCCGCCGGTGCCAACGCCGGTGATGATGGCATCCAGGCCCTCGGGGAAATCCGCAGCGATTTCCTCAGCAGTCGTGCGCACATGAACATCGACATTGGCCGAGTTCTCGAATTGCTGTGCAATCCAAGCGCCTGGTGTTTGCGCTTGCAGTTCTTGCGCACGCGCGATAGCGCCCTTCATCCCTTGCTCACGTGGCGTGAGGTCGAAGCGTGCGCCATAGGCCAGAAACAGGCGCCGCCGCTCGATGGACATGCTTTCAGGCATCACAAGAATGAGTTGATAGCCCTTGACCGCAGCCACCATGGCCAGGCCAACCCCTGTATTGCCCGAAGTGGGCTCGATGATGGTGCCGCCAGGTTTGAGCACGCCTGCCTTTTCTGCCTCTTCGACCATGGCCAGGGCAATGCGGTCTTTGATGGAGCCACCGGGATTGGCCCGCTCGGCCTTGACCCAGACGCGGGCGTCCGGGCCAAACAAGCGGTTGATGCGAATGTGCGGGGTACGGCCAATGGTTTCGAGTACGTTGCGAAAAGGCATGGGTTCCTCCTAAGAAGTGTGACAGCGCCGCTTGGCGGTGCTTGAGCGCATTGTCCAAGGCCTGTTATGACTTATTCGCCATGAGCTTATGGCCCCAAGCGCCTGACTGGCGCAGGCTGTGCAGCGTTGAGCCCGGCTTGCGCCATGCGCCAGCCTCACTGCGCGTGACGCCATACCACCCCAGGCAGTTCGCAGGCATGAATGGCATTGCGCAGCGCAACAATGGCTTCGTAACGGGTGAAGCTGCGGCGCCACACCAGAACGACGCGCCGCATGGGCGCTGAATGCGTGCCATCGTCCTCAATGGGCAGATAGTGGATGAGATCGTCACTGCTGCGGGGCGCTGTTCGCTGCGTAGCCACACCATCGGGCACAGCCAGGCGCGGCACCAGCGTTAAGCCCATGCCTGCCGCCACCATGTGCTTAATGGTTTCCAGTGATGATCCTTCAAAGGATTTCTGAATGCCTTCGCTGTCCGAAAATCGGGCAAATTCCGGGCAAACCTGCAGCACGTGATCGCGAAAACAATGCCCCGCGCCCAGCAGCAGCATGTTTTCCTTTTTCAGCGCACTGGTGGTGATGAGCTGCTGCTGCGACAGTGGGCTGCTGACGGGCACAGCCGCCCAGAAGGGTTCGTCGTACAGCTCGGCCACGGCCAAACCCGCACTGGGGAAGGGTTCGGCCAGGATGGCGCAGTCGATCTCCCCGGCGCGCAACATCTCCAGCAGCCGTGTAGTGAAATTCTCCTGCAGCATCAGCGGCATCTGCGGCGTGCGGGCAATGCTCTCACGCACCAGCTTGGGCAGCAGGTAAGGCCCGATGGTGTAGATCACACCCAGGCGCAATGGGCCTTGCAAGGGGTCGGCGCTGCTTTGCGCAATCTCCTTCAGCAAATGGGCCTGGTCGAGGACGTTTTGCGCCTGCTCCACCAAACGCTGCCCCAGCGCCGTGACGCTGACTTCCCCGGAGCTGCGCTCGAAGATGCGCACGCCCAGCTCATCCTCCAGCTTCTTGACCGCCACCGAAAGCGTGGGCTGCGAAACAAAGCAGGCTTCTGCCGCACGACCAAAGTGCCGCTCGCGCGCCACGGCAACAATGTATTTGAGCTCTGTCAAAGTCATGGGAGTGGGCTTGTTGCACGATCACTGGTATGTCTGGGCTGATGCACTCTCAGAACTCCTGTAGTTGGCCATCAACAAAGGCTTTGAGCTCCCCCGAGGCAAAAGGCACCCAGGTTTCATTGCTGGTCAACGGCGCGGTCACGATGATGGCCGTCTTGTCGTCGGGGCTGGTGTGCTGGGAGAAATCCACGCTCAAATCCTCATCACTCAATGACACCATGGAGTAAGGCCAAGCGCGTTCGGTATAGCAAAGCTGCGTGGTGGCATGGGCCCAGAGCGCATCCCCATTGGAGAGTAAGAAGTTGAATGTGCCATGCTGGGCAATGCGCGCGGCCAACTCGCGCAGCGTCAAGGTCATCTCCTGAATGCTGGGCACTCCGGCATGCGACTTGGCCAGCTCCTGCATGATCCAGCAAAACGCCAATTCGCTGTCGGTACCGCCCACGGGGTGAAAGTGCCCATGCAGGCGCGCATCAAAACCTACCAAATTGCCGTTGTGCGCAAACACCCAGTAATTGCCCCACAGCTCACGCACGAACGGATGGCAGTTCGACAAGGCCACCGCGCCTTGCGTGGCCTTTCGAATGTGGGCGATGACGTTGGTGCTTTTGATCGGATAACGCCGGATCAACTCCGCGACCGGCGACTTCATGGCGCTTTGATGGTCCACGAAGTGGCGTACCCCATGCCCTTCGAAAAACGCCATCCCCCAGCCATCCACATGGTCGCCGGTGCGCCCGGCGCGCTGCGCAAAGCCCGTAAAGCTGAACGTCAAATCCGTCGGATTCTTGGCATTCATTCCAAGCAATTGGCACATGGCAGAAAGCACCCCAAGGGCCTGTCGTCCTAGCGATTCGGTCCGCCCACTTCATGGGTCGCACTGGCACCACTCTCCACTGCCCTAGCCTCACGCTCGGCCAGGGTTTTCTGCAGCTCCTGCTCAGAGATCAATTCAAACATCCGCACCACCTTGCGCACACCGGAAACAGCGCGCGCGGCCTGAGTGGCCGCATCTGCCTCACGGGGCGTGACCAGGCCCTGCAAGTACACCACTTCCTGCTCCGTCGTCACCTGCAAGGATTTGCTTGGCAAGCCTTCGGTGGCCAATATCTGGCTGCGCACTTTGCCAGTGATCCAGGTATCGCGAGACCGCTGTGAATAACTGCTGGCGGGCATGATCTGCAACTCGTTGTACACACCACGCACGTTTTCCACCTCTTTAGCCAACTGCGCTGCGCGCTGGCGCTGCGCCTCATCGGGCACCTCGCCAGTCAGCAGCACGCGCCGGTTGTAGCTGTTGACGTTGATGTGGGCCTGATCGCCCAGCTGCTCATTGAATGCCGTGCGCGCCTTCAACTGAATGGCCTGATCGTCCACCTGCGCCCCTGCCGTACGGCGATCCAGTGCCACGGAGGTCGCCACCACCGCCCCCCCAACGATCAGCGGCGCACAGGCCGTCAGCCCTGACAGCCCAGCCACACCCATCCATGCCACCGCCACAAACCGCTTCAAAAACATAACGTGCACTTCCCATTCATGCCATCTGGCCACGCACCGCCTGCGTGCGATGCGGCCGGAAACATACCATATACCCGCCGCCTTCACCGCTTGCCCCGAAAGCCTCGCCGCCTGCTCCAGGCAGCACCTCGCCCCCATCCCAAACCGCCTCTTGCCCACCCACGCCGGGCTCGCCATCAAGCCAAAACAAGAATGATTTATCACTATAATTTGCTCTGTTGATAATCCATTTTCACAACAGGAGTTTTTTCATGGCGCAATTGGTATGGCATTGGCAAAAAAGCAGTCTGGTGCTGGTCTGTGCAATGGCCCTGGCCGCATGCGGCGGCGGCAGCAATGATCTCGACACCAAACCGCCCGCGGACGATGACCACTCGCACCCACACATCGAAACTGCCGGACGCCTGGTGGCACTGGAGGCCAATAGCCAGCAGGCCCACGTCATCGACCTGGACCAAGGCCGCCTGCTGCGCAGCTTCACGCTGGACCACCCCGCCTCGGCCATCTACCCCAGTCCGAACAACCGCTACGCGGTGCTGCCGCAGCGCGCGCAAAACCAGGTGCAGTTCATCGACGGCGGCATCTGGCAAGAAAATCACGGCGACCACCTGCACGACTACATGAAGGATCCGGCGCTGCTGCCCACCCGCCTGAGCGGCGCCCGTCCCACGCACTACGAGCGACATGCCGACCAGGCCGCCATCTTCTTCGATGGCAATGCCGAGGCTGGCCAGAACGCCTCCGTGGCCGTGCTCAGCGATGCCAGCATTGGCAAGCCCCGTGCAGCGGCGCTGGCCACACAAGGCCTGTCGCTGCCCATGCACGGCACGGCTGAGCCGCGCGGCGATTGGTTGCTGACCACTTGGCGCGACGCCAATGCCTCTGGCAACAGCACCCTGCCCAGCCAGGTCGAGCTCTACCACCGCCATGACGACCACTACCACTTCGAGCGCCGCTTCGATGAGCAGTGCCCGATGCTGCATGGCAGCTACTCCAATGAAAAATACTCCGCGTTCGGCTGCAGCGACGGCATTTTGGTGGTGAAGCAAGACGGCAACACCTTCACCGCGCGCAAGATCGACAACCCTGCCGACATGGGCGAGAACGTGCGCATCGGCACCATCATCGGCAATGCCCACTACGGCAAGTTCGTCGGCATCGCAGGCCCTGGCCACTTGTTCGAGATCGACCCGGATGCCGGCCGCATCAGCCGCATCCACTGGGGCGAGGGCCTGAGCCGCCGCGCGCACGCCATGGATGCGGACGGCAAGAACCTGCTGGTGCTCGACAGCGCCGGCACCGTGCACATTCTGGACGTCAAGACCTGGCGCAAGCGCGCCGAGCTGCCCGGCGTGATCGCCAACATGCCCGAGCGCCGCCCGTTCCCCAGCTTTGCCGTCAGCGCGGCCCACGACAAGGTCTGGCTGAGCGATCCGCAGGGCCAGCGCCTGCACACCATCGACCTCGACGCTGCGCGCGTGCAGGGCAGCATTGCGCTGAACTTCAGCCCCACCAGCCTGGTTTGGCTGGGCCTGCCCGAGCACAAGCACTGAGGGCCCGTCCTCAAAGTCCACACATCGCGCGCATCCCCAGGATGCGCAACGGCTTTGAGCTGCAAGCGCGGGCGCACAGGCCCGCGCGCCAAACCGCCCCATCGCCCCTGCCGCCTCGTGCGGCAGCGTCTGTTTTCAGGCCGGCCGTGGCGGTCGCCACCATGGCGCGCCTGCCACTCCGCCTCATTGCTTTTCTGCATCGCCATGACCAAAGCATCTTTCACACTGCACGCCCTGGCACTGCTGTGCGCCGGCCTGGGCACGCAACCACTACAGGCACAGGCAATCTCCAACCAGGGGCAGAGCACCGCAGCCACGCCCGAGCTGGCCGAAGTCAGCGTCAGCGGCCGCGCCCTGGACATCCCGCTGGATGAATCAGCCACGCCCGTGGATCTGCTGGACGCCGACGAGCTGCTGCTGCGCGGCTCGGCCACGCTGGGCGACACCCTCGATGGCCTGCCCGGCGTGCGCAACAACCACTACGGCGCCGGGGCAGGGCGCCCAGTCATCCGAGGCGCCGATGGCGCCCGGGTGCGCGTGCTCAGCGACGGCAGCGAAGTGCAGGATGCCTCGACCTCCAGCCCCGACCACGCCGTGGCCATCGAGCCGATGCTGGCGCAGGAGGTGGAAATCCTGCGCGGCCCCTCAACCCTGCTGTACGGCGGCGGCATCACCGGCGGCGTGGTCAATCTGCGCGATGGCCGCGTGCCCACGGCCGTGCCGGACAAAGGCTACGCAGGCCAGCTTCAGCTGCGCAAAGACAGCAGCGCGCGCGAAGGCACAGGCGCCTTCGCACTGACCGGCGGCCGCGGCCCGCTGGCCTTGCACGTCGAGGGCCTCAAGCGTTCGGCTGGCGAGTACCGCGTCGGCCACGGCTGGAGCAACGCGCGCGTGGGCGGCTCCAACAACGCCACCTGGTATGGCAGCGTCGGCGGCGCACTGCTGCATGAGCGCGGCCACCTGGGCCTGGCCTACAGCCGCCTGCGCAGCCAGTACGGCCTGCCCGGCCACAGCCACGAATACGAAGACTGCCACCTGCACGGCAACTCGCTGCACTGCGGCAGCCACGGCCATGCGCACGACCCGCGCCCAGCGCCGCCGGGCTGCCACTGGCACGGCCAGCACCTGCACTGCACGCACGGCCACGACGAGGAGCACATTGCCCTGGTTGATCTAGACACCAAACGCTGGGACATCCGCGGCCAGTGGCGCGAGCCGCTGCCCGGCTTCTCGCGCGCACGCCTGCGCGCGGGCATCACCGACTACCGGCACGACGAAATCGACCATGGGGAGATCGGCACCACCTTCAAGAACCAGGCCCACGACGCGCGCCTGGAGCTCGAGCACCAGCCCATCGCGCTGGGCGCCGGCCGGCTGCGCGGCCTGATCGGCGTGCAGCACAGCCGCCGCGAGTTCAGCGCCGTGGGCAACGAGGCCTACGTCGAACCCACCGACACCAGCAACCGCGCCCTGTTCGCGCTGGAGGAATACCGCCTGGGCGACTGGCGCCTGGAGTTCAGCGGGCGCTACGAATGGCAGAACGCCAGGCTGATGGGCCAGCGCCGCCGCGGCAGTGTGCGGCACCACATGGGCTCGCTCTCGGCCGGCGCCAGCTGGCAGTTCGCGCCCGGCTACGTGCTGGCCGCCAGCGCCTCGCATTCGGCGCGCGCGCCCACGGCCGAAGAGCTGTTTGCCAGCGGCATCCACCTGGCCACCAACACTTGGGAGCGCGGCAACAGCCGCCTCAAGGCCGAGCAATCGAACAACCTGGATCTCACGCTGCGCAAGAACAGCGGCGCCACGCGCTACGAGCTCACAGCCTTCTACAACCGCATCAACCACTACATCTACGCCCACACCACGGATCGCCACGAAAACTTCCGCCTGATCGACTACCGCCAGCACGACGCCGTGTTCAAGGGCCTGGAAGCGCGCATCAGCCACCAGCTCAACAGCCAGTGGCGCGTGGGCGCCTACGCCGACATGGTGCAGGCGCATTTCGTCGGCGGCGCAGGCGCGCGCGTGCCGCGCCAGCCCGCCCACCGCCTGGGCCTGAACGCGCTCTGGCAGGCCGGGCCCTGGTCGGCTGGGGCCCAGTGGTACCACAGCTTCGCCCAAAAGCGCATCGCCCACTACGAAACCCGCACCCCCGCCTACGACATGCTCAACCTGCATGCCAGCTGGCGCCAGCGCATGGGCGCGTGGGGGCATTACAGCTTCTACGCGCAACTGTCCAACGCGCTGGACGAGCTGGCCTTCAACCCCAGCTCCTTCGTCAAGGAGGCCTCGCCGCTGCGCGGGCGCAACCTGACGCTGGGCCTGAAGCTGGAGTTCTGAGCTGACTCTGACCCCTCTCGGGCGCCCCACCAGCCGCCTTGGCCACAGGCCTGGGGCGGCTGTTTCGTTTTCGTAGAATGCGCCCTTTTGTTCAATGACGCCGATGACGCGCGCCGCTGCAGGCATTGCGGCCACGCACACGGCATGGAAAGACGAGGCAAGCAGCCATGGCAGGGCATAGCAAGTGGGCCAATATTCAGCACCGCAAAGGGCGCCAGGACGAGAAGCGCGGCCGCATCTGGACGCGCCTGATTCGTGAAATCATCGTGGCTGCCCGCGCCGGCGGCGGCGACCCGGGCGCCAACCCGCGCCTGCGCTTGGCCATCGACAAGGCCAAGGCCGCCAACATGCCGGCCGACAACATCAAGCGCAACATCGACAAGGCCACCGGCAACCTCGAAGGCGTGAACTACGAGGAAATCCGCTACGAGGGCTACGGCATCGGCGGCGCGGCCATCATCGTCGACACCATGACCGACAACCGCCAGCGCACCGTGGCCGAAGTGCGCCACGCCTTCAACAAATACGGCGGCAACATGGGCACCGAAGGCTCGGTGGCCTTTCAGTTCCAGCACGTGGGGCAGTTCTTCTTCGCCCCCGGCACCGATGAAGACCGGCTGATGGAAGTGGCCCTGGAGGCCGGCGCCAACGACGTCATCAGCGACGACGAAGGCGCCATCGAGGTGCTGTGCGCGCCGGGCGACTTCGAGGCCGTGAAGAACGCGCTCGAGGCAGCGGGCTTGAACGCCGACATGGCCGAGGTGACCATGCGCGCCGACAACAGCATCGCCCTGGCTGGCGAGGACGCCCAGCGCATGCAAAAGCTGCTGGACGTGCTCGAAGATCTGGATGACGTGCAAGACGTCTACCACAACGCCGAACTGGCGCTGTGACAGGTGCGTACCCTTTTTTGCCTGAACCCCCTCCCGTATGAAAGTCCTCGTCATCGGCTCTGGCGGCCGCGAACACGCCCTGGCCTGGAAACTGGCGCAATCGCCGCGCGTGACCCAATTGTTCGTTGCGCCGGGCAACGGCGGCACGGCGCGCAACCCCAAGCTGAGCAACCTGACCATCACCGAGCCCCAGGCCCTGCGCGAATGGGCGCAGCGCGAAAAAGTGGCGCTGACCGTGGTCGGCCCCGAAGCCCCGTTGGCCGCTGGCGTGGTCGATGAGTTCCGCGCCCACGGCCTGCGCATCTTCGGCCCCACCAAGGCCGCCGCGCAGCTGGAGAGCTCCAAGGCCTTCTCCAAGGCCTTCATTCGACACCTTCACCGACCCGGCCGCAGCCAAGGCCTACATCGACCGGCTGGGCGCGCCCATCGTCGTCAAGGCCGATGGCCTGGCCGCCGGCAAGGGCGTAGTGGTGGCCGAAACCATCGAGCAAGCCCACCAGGCGGTGGACGACATGCTGCTGGACAACCGCTACGGCGCGGCCCACAACCAGGGCCAGGCGCGCGTGGTGATCGAGGAGTTCCTCAGCGGCGAGGAGGCCAGCTTCATCGTGCTCTGCGACGGCAAGAACGTGCTGGCGCTGGCCACCAGCCAAGACCACAAGCGCCTGCTCGACGGCGACCAGGGCCCCAACACCGGCGGCATGGGCGCGTACTCGCCCGCGCCCGTGGTCTCGGCCGACGTGCATGCCCGGGCCATGCGCGAAATCATCCTGCCCACCATCCGCGGCATGGAGCGCGACGGCATCCCCTTCACCGGCTTTCTCTACGCCGGCCTGATGATCGACGCCCAGGGCCAGCCACGCACGCTGGAGTTCAACTGCCGCATGGGCGACCCGGAAACCCAGCCCATTTTGATGCGCCTCAAGAGCGATTTGTACGAGGTGCTCAGCGCCGCTGTGGACGGCCGGCTCGACCAGATCGAGCTGAGCTGGGATCGCCGCGTCGCGCTGGGCGTGGTCATGGCCGCCCACGGCTACCCCGAGGCGCCGCGCAAAGGCGATGCCATCGGCGGCCTGCCCGGCGACGATGCCTTCGATGATGCCGTGGTGTTCCACGCTGGCACCACGCTGGAGGATGGCGTAGCCAAAACCAGCGGCGGCCGCGTGCTGTGCGTGACCGCGCTGGGCGACAACGTCCGGCTGGCCCAACAGCGCGCCTATGCCGTGCTCAGCCAAATCCAATTCGACGGCGCGCAATACCGCAAGGACATTGGCCACCGCGCCATCAAAAGCCAGGGCCGGGGCGAGGCGGCCTGATGCGCCATCGCCAGGCCGCGGCCTGGGCTGGCGCGCAGCGCAAACAATGCTTTGACATCAAGCCGTTACAAAAGCCTCTTAAACACGGCCTGAACAACCAGGGGCAACATAGGTAACAGTATGCAGAAGCCTGCCCTGCATCTGGCATAGCTCCTACAATGCGCGACGCCATCCTGGCAGGGGGCGCTTGCTTCGGTTGCGGCGCTTGCCAGGCCAGCTTTTGTTTTTTTCAGGAGTATCACTATGAACATCAAAACCCTGTCCATGCTGGTCGGTTGCGCTGTCGCTCTGGCTGCTTGCAGCGGCACAAAGCCCAAGCAACCCCAAAACCCTGTGGCCCAAGCTGCCACGGCTGCTGCGCCTGCAGCTCAGCAAGCCATGGCCGGCCAGTTCAGCTGCGAGAACGGCATGACCGTCTGGGTGCAGCACAGGGGCACGGAACAGGTTGAGATCCAGCTCGAGGGCAAGAGCGCCGTACTGGACATCGCGGTGTCCGGCTCTGGTGAGCGTTACGTCGGCAAGACCGGCCTGTTTGGCCGTGGCGGCGAATGGCACCAAAAAGGCAACCAAGCCTTCTTCAGCTTCTACGACCCGTACAACAATCTGGTCGAGACCAACTGCACCGGCGGCGCAAACTGATCCATCTGGCGCCAAGCCATGAAAAAGCCCATGCAGCCAAATGCTGCATGGGCTTTTTCATGGCTATGGCACATCAGCTGGCATCGCGAAACACCGGCGGGCGTTTTTCCAGCCCTGCCAGCACGGCTTCGCGCTGCTCGGCGCCGCCCAGTAATTGCAGTTGCTCCAGCGACTCGGCCAATAGCAAATCACCGGCCGAGGCATCGGCCGTGCTGTTGAGCAGGCGCTTGGCCGCGCGCATGGCCTGCGGGCTGAAGCCGGCCATCTGCCGGGCCAGCTCCAGCGCCTGCGCCAGCGGCTCTGGCGCAATCCGGGTAGCCAGGCCAATCTGGCAAGCCTCCTGGGCTTGCACCATGCGGCCGCTGAACACCAACTCGCGCGCGATGTCGGCGCGCACCAGCTCGCGCAGCAGCGCCATGCCGGCCATGTCGGGCACCAGGCCCCAATGCATTTCGCGCACCGACAGGCGCGCATCGGGCGCTACCAGACGCACATCGGCGCCCAGGGCCAATTGCAAGCCGCCGCCCAAGGCCACGCCATGCAGCGCGGCCACGACTGGCACCTCCAATGTGCGCCACTGCCAGCACACGTGCTGGGGCAGGTTGGCCTGGCCGTGGCTGCGCTCGGCCAGCCGGCCCAGGGCCGGATCCAGCGCCTGACCGCGCAGCAGACCCTCGAAATTGGCCATGTCCAGCCCGGCGCAAAAGGCCTTGCCTTCACCGGCCAGGACCACGGCGCGCAGGCCAGCGGCCTCGCGCAGCCAGGCGCCGGCGGCGGCCAGGCCCTTGAACATGGCCACATCCAGGGCGTTCATTTTTTCCGGGCGGCGCAGCATGACGCTGGCCACGCCACCGGGCTCCAGGCTGACGGCGACGCGGCCTTCAAACACTTGTTCCTGCATGGCAAGACTCCTGTGGTGCAGGCCCATGCCCGGTGGGCAGGGCAGGGCGCTAAGAAACTGTTCGAAGGAAGGTCGTCACAAACGCTCGACGATGGTGACATTGGCCATGCCGCCGCCCTCGCACATGGTCTGCAGACCCCAGCGCTTGCCGTGCCGGCCCAGCGCATGCACCAGCGTGGTCATCAGCTTGGTGCCCGATGCCCCCAGCGGGTGGCCCAGCGCGATGGCGCCGCCGTGCACGTTCATGCGCGCCGCGTCGGCGCCCAGCGCCTGCTGCCAGGCCAGCGGAATGGGGGCAAAGGCTTCGTTGACCTCGTACAGGTCGATGTCCTCGATGCGCATGCCGGCTTTTTTCAGTGCCGCCTCGGTGGCCGGCAGCGGCGCTTCGAGCATGATCACCGGGTCGTGGCCCAGCACGCTCATGTGGTGGATGCGCGCCAGCGGCGCCACGCCCAGCGCGCGCAGGCCGCGCTCATTGACCACCAGCACGCCCGAGGCGCCGTCGCAGACCTGGCTGGCATTGGCGGCGCTGATGACGCCGCCTTCCTGTAGCAGCTTGACGTTCTGGATGGCTTCGAGCGTGGCGTCAAAACGCAGGCCCTCGTCCACGGTGTGCCACTGGCCGCTGCCCTGGCCCTGGGCGTCGCGCACCTCGATGGGCAGGATTTCCGCCTCGAAGTGGCCCGCCTGCGTCGCGGCCGCGCCGCGCTGGTGGCTGTGCAGCGCATAGGCGTCGAGCTGCGCCTTGTCCAGGCCGTATTTCCTGGCCACCATTTCCGCGCCCATGAACTGGCTGAACTCAACCGCGCCGTAACGCGCGTCCATGCCCGGGCTTTGGTAGTAGCCCATGCCGGCCTGGCGCGGCAGGGCCATGGGGCTGCCCATGGGCACACGGCTCATGGATTCGACGCCAGCGGCGATGACCACGTCCATGACGCCGGACATCACGGCCTGCGCGGCAAAGTGCAGGGCCTGCTGCGACGAGCCGCACTGGCGGTCGATGCTGGTGCCGGGCACGGCCTCGGGCAGCACCGAGGCCAGCACGGCATTGCGCGCCACGTTGGCGGCCTGCTCGCCGATTTGGCTGACGCAGCCCATGAACACGTCCTCGACCTGGGCGGGATCGACGCCGCTGCGCGCCACCAGCGCATTGAGCACTTGCGCGGCCAAATCCACGGGATGCCAGCCGGCCAGGCGGCCGTTGCGACGGCCGCCGGCAGTGCGCACGGCAGCCACGATGTAAGCGGGGGAGGGCATGTGCAAGTGTCTCCTTGAAAAAACAAGCAGCCATTCATCAGCGCCTGTGCAAAGCCGCGCCGCCTGCAATGCGGCAGAGCAAGGCGCAGGAGCGAAGGCCACGCAGCGCCGCCCAGGCAAGGGCAGGGCAGATCAGCCCATCAGGCGCTGCAAAGCCTCGCTGTACTTGGCGGCAGTTTGCGCAATCACTTCCTGCGGCAGGCGCGGCGCTGGCGGGGTCTTGTCCCAGGGCTGGCCGTTGACGCACACCTGCTCCAGCCAGTCGCGCAGGAACTGCTTGTCGTAGCTGGGCGGGTTGCTGCCTGCGCGCAACGCCTGCTCGTAGCCTTCGACGGGCCAATAGCGCGAGCTGTCGGGCGTGAGCACTTCGTCCATCAGCGTCAGCGTGCCGTCAGCGTCCAGGCCGAATTCGAACTTGGTGTCGGCAATGATGATGCCCTTGGCCAGGGCCAGCTGCGCCGCGCGCTCATACAACGCCAGACTGATGCGGCGGATCTGCGCGGCCAGCTCGGGGCCGACCATTTCGACGGTTTTCTCGTAGCTGATGTTCTCATCGTGCTCGCCCACCTCGGCCTTGGCCGCCGGCGTGTAAATGGGCTCGGGCAGGCGCTGGGCGTTGCCCAGGCCAGCGGGCAACGGCACGCCGCAGACGGACTGGGTTTGCTGGTATTCCTTCCAGCCGCTGCCGGCCAGGTAGCCGCGCACTACGGCCTCGATGGGCAGGGGCTTGAGGCGCTTGACCAGCATGGCGCGGCCTTGCACCTGCGGCAGCTCCTGCTCGGTGACGACGCTCTCTGGCGCTTGGCCGGTGAGGTGGTTGGGGCAGATGTCGGCCAGCTTGTCGAACCAGAACAGCGCCATGCGGGTCAGCAGCTCGCCCTTGCCGGGGATGGGCTGGCCCATGATGACGTCGAAGGCGGAGATGCGGTCGCTGGCGATCATCAGGATGCGATCGTCGCCAACGGCGTAGTTGTCCCGCACCTTGCCGCGGGCCAGCAGCGGCAGCGAGGTCAGGCAGGAGGTGTGCAGGGCACTGGTCATGTCAACAAGCCAACAAGCAATCGGGAGGAATTTACAAACGCCCGGGAAAAGCCTGGCCCAGGGC
>JAUMYI010000019.1:13805-22375 GCA_030528705.1 Comamonadaceae bacterium
GCCTGTGGCAGCCAGGCGGGCGGCCAGCGTCGCAGGCGTGAGAATGAGCATGGCCAGCGGCAATGCCAGCGCCCGCGCCAGCGAGACGCGGCGCGCGCGCGTTTGCAGCAGGCCCAGCGCCAGCAGCGCCGCCAGCAAAGGCCAGACCCACAAGGGCGTGTGCGTGATGAGCCCGGCGGCAGTCATGAATCCATCAGCGCGGGGATGAACACTCAATCTGCCGCGCTGCTCTTGAGGAACAGGCGGTAGGCCGGGTTGTCGCTTTCTTCGATGTAGGGGTAGCCCAGCGCAGCGAGAAACTGTTGGAATGCCGCATCGTCCTCCTGCGGCACCTGGATGCCCACCAGAATCTTGCCGTAGTCCGCCCCTTGGTTGCGGTAGTGAAACAGGCTGATGTTCCAACTCGGCTGCATCAGGCTGAGGAACTTGAACAGCGCGCCGGGCCGCTCGGGGAAGATGAAGCGCAGCAGGCGCTCATGGTTGGCCAGCGGCGCCGGGCCGCCAATGAGGTGGCGCAAATGCTCCTTGGCCAGCTCGTCGTGCGTCAGATCCAGCGTCTTGAAGCCGTGCGCGTCCAGGTGCGCGGCAATCTGCGCCGATTCGCCCGGCCCATTGGTGGCCAGGCCGACGAAGACGTGCGCGGCGTGCCGGTCGTTCATGCGGTAGTTGAACTCGGTGACGTTGCGCGCCGCGCCGGGCAGCTGGGCAATGGTTTCGCAAAAGCTGCGAAAGCTGCCGCGCTCTTCCTTCATGGTCACGGCAAACAGCGCCTCGCGCTGCTCACCGACCAGCGCGCGCTCGGCCACGAAGCGCAGGCGGTCGAAGTTCATGTTCGCGCCGCACAGAATGGCCGCGTAGGTCTGGCCCTGCGTGTGGTGCTGCGCCACGTACTGCTTGATGGCCGCCACGGCCAGCGCGCCAGCGGGCTCGACGATGCTGCGCGTGTCGATGAAGATGTCCTTGATGGCGGCGCAAACCTCGTCGGTGCTGACGACCACGTAGTCATCGACCAGCTCGCGGCTGATGCGGAAGGTCTCCTGGCCCACCAGCTTGACGGCCGTGCCGTCCGAGAACAGCCCCACGTCGGCCAGCTCCACGCGCTCGCCGGCCTGGGCCGATTGCAGCATGGCGTCCGAATCGTTCATCTGCACGCCGATGACTTTCACCTCCGGGCGCAACGCCTTGATGTAGTTGGCCACGCCGGCAATCAGGCCGCCGCCGCCGATGGCCACGAACACCGCATCCAAGCGGCGGCTGCCCAGGCTTTGCAGCTGGCGCAGCATTTCCATGGCGATCGTGCCCTGGCCGGCGATCACGTCCGGGTCGTCGAACGGGTGCACGAAACTCAGCCCCTGCTGCTGCTGCAATTGCAGCGCGTACTGGTAGGAGTCGCTGAAGCTATCGCCGTGCAGCACCACCTCCCCGCCCAGGCTGCGCACCGCGTCGATCTTGAGCTGCGGCGTGGACACCGGCATGACGATCACCGCCCGCGCGCCCAGCCGGCTGGCGCTGAGCGCCACGCCCTGGGCATGGTTGCCGGCCGAGGCGCAGATCACGCCGCGTTCGAGCTCGGCCGGCGTGAGCTGCGCCATCTTGTTGTAGGCGCCGCGCAGCTTGAAGCTGAACACCGGCTGCTGGTCCTCGCGCTTGAGCAGCACTTGGTTGCCCAGCCGCGCCGAGAGCTGGCGCGCCGGCTCCAGCGGCGTTTCCACGGCCACGTCGTAAACGCGGGCAGTGAGGATTTTTTTCAGGTAATCGGCGGGGGTGAGCGTCATCGCAATCGGGGCTGCAGAGCCACAGGCAAAGCGGCGATGATACGCGCGCCGGCTGCCGCGCCCACTACGCCACATGTCTGCGCAATGTCCGCGCAAAGCCGCGCCATAGGCAAAAAAAAAACCCCGCAGCGGCAGGTGGCCAGCTGCGGGGTCAATCCACCGGTTGAGAGGTGGAGGAGACAAACGGCCGTTCAGCCCATCGGCATTTGCCCGGATTGCGCGCCGGCCGGTGTTGCGCCAGGCTGCGCGCGCTGAACGGTGCGGGCATTCTACGGCCAAACCGCCTGACGTGCTGCAGCGCAACAGACAGGGCATCGGGCAGCGTGCCGTCGTACGCAGGCGACAGGCTCGCCACCCGCTCAGCCCATAGCATCGGGCCTTTCCCATCCCCCAGACGGAGCCTTGCCATGACCCAATTCACCCCATCCCCACAGCGCCAAAGCGCCGGCCGCGTACTGGTCGATGCCCTGGCCCTGCATGGCGTGCAGCGCGTCTTCTGCGTGCCGGGCGAAAGCTATCTGGAAGTGCTCGATGCGCTCTACGACGCCGCTGGCATCGAGGTGGTCGTCGCCAAGCACGAAGGCGCAGCGGCCAACATGGCCGAGGCCGATGGCAAGCTCAGCGGCCAGCCCGGCATCTGCATGGTCACGCGCGGCCCCGGCGCCACGCACGCCAGCATCGGCGTGCACGTGGCCCAGCAGGATTCCACGCCGATGATTTTGTTCATCGGCCAGATCGCCCGCGAGGACAAGGGCCGCGATGTTTTTCAGGAGGTGGACTACCAGCAGCTGTTCGGCCGCATGGCCAAGCTGGTCATCGAGATCGACCGCGCCGAGCGCATGGCCGAGCTGATTGCCCGCGCCTTCCACGTGGCCGTCAGCGGCCGGCCCGGCCCGGTGGTCGTGGCCCTGCCCGAGGACATGCTGCAAGAACTCACCGACTGCCCGGCCTGCCGCGCCACGCCGCTGGCGCCCGCGGCCGTCGATGCCGCCACGGCGCAGCAGGTCGGCCAGCTGCTGGCCCAGGCGCAGCGGCCGCTGCTGATGCTGGGCGGCTCGGGCTGGACGCCCCGGGCCCACGCGCTGCTGCGCACGCTGGTGCAGCACTGGCAACTGCCCGTGGCCTGCAGCTTTCGCCGCCAGGATTTGTTCGACAACCGCGACCCGCACTTCGTCGGCCACCTCAGCCTGGGCATGAGCCCTGCGGTGCGCGCCATGGTGCAGCAGGCCGATGTGCTGCTGGCGCTGGGAGCGCGGCTGACGGACGTGAGCACCGGCGAATACGAGCTGCTGCAGGTGCCGCGCCCGCAGCAGACCCTGGTGCACTGCCACCCTGGCGCCGATGAGCTAGGCCGCGTCTATCAGGCCGATGTCGCCATCGCCGCCAGCCCCGAAGCCTTGCTGCAAGCCCTGCTGGACTGGGGCCAGTCGGCCAGCGCCGCGCCGCAGCCCGGCGCCTGGCAGGGCTGGCTCAGCCAAGGCCGCGCCGGCTATGAAGCCTTCATCGGCCTGGGCAGCGCCGCGCCAGACGGCCAGAGCGAAGGCGTGGACCTGCGCGCCGTCGTGCAATACCTGGATCACGAGCTGCCCGAGGACGCCATCCTCACCAACGGCGCGGGCAACTACGCCATCTGGCTGCACCGCTTCTTCCGCTACCGCCAGCCGCGCACCGAGCTGGCCTCGACCTGCGGCGCCATGGGCTATGGCCTGCCCGCGGCCATCGCCGCCGCACTGCGCCACAGGCAGCGCCAGGTCGTTTGCTTCGCTGGCGATGGCTGCTTCATGATGTATCCGCAGGAGCTGGCCACCGCCGCCGAATGCGGCGCTCGCCTGACCGTGCTGCTGGTCAACAACGGCATGTACGGCACCATTCGCATGCACCAGGCGCGGCGCTATCCCGGCCGCGTCAGCGCCACGCGCCTGCCCAGCCCGGACTACTGCGCCCTGGCGCGCGCCTGCGGCGCCCATGCCGAGCTGGTGACCCGCACCGAAGACTTCGCCGCCGCCTGGCAGCGCGCCCAGCAATCGGGCCGCCTGGCGCT
Organism: Comamonadaceae bacterium; assembly: GCA_030528705.1. Classification (GTDB taxonomy): domain Bacteria; phylum Pseudomonadota; class Gammaproteobacteria; order Burkholderiales; family Burkholderiaceae_C; genus Lampropedia. The sequence continues at coordinate 17,622 of JAUMYI010000019.1, forward strand.
GATCGAATTGCGCACCGACCCGCTGCAAATCACCCCCGAGCAGCGCCTGACGCCAGAGAATGCCTGAGCGCCCGCCCAGCATGCATCGGCCAACCAAGGCAGCGTATAGTCCGGCCGCGCCTTTGCACTGCCCACACCACACGCCCCATGCCCTCCGCCGCCTTGCACCAGCCCCTGGCCGAACGCCTGCGCCCGCGCACGCTGGGCGAAGTGGTGGGCCAGCAGCACCTGCTGGGCGAGGGCATGCCGCTGCGGCTGGCTTTTGAATCGGGCCGGCCGCACAGCTGCATCCTGTGGGGCCCGCCCGGGGTCGGCAAGACCACGATCGCGCGGCTCATGGCCGGCGCCTTCGATGCGCAGTTCATCGCCATCAGCGCGGTGCTCGGCGGCATCAAGGAAATCCGCGAGGCGGTCGAGCAGGCCCGCCAAGCCCGCGACGGCCTGGCGCCGCAGCCCACCATCGTGTTCGTCGATGAGGTGCACCGCTTCAACAAAAGCCAGCAAGATGCCTTTTTGCCGCACGTGGAAAGCGGCCTGTTCACCTTCATCGGCGCGACCACCGAAAACCCCTCGTTCGAAGTCAATTCGGCCCTGCTCTCGCGCGCGGCGGTCTATGTGCTGCAGCCGCTGCAACAGGCCCAGCTGCACGAGATCGTGCAGCGCGCGCAGGCGCTGGGGGCCGTGCCCGCCATCGAAGAGCAGGCATTGCAGCGCCTGCTGGACTACGCCGATGGCGACGCCCGGCGGCTGCTGAACACGCTGGAGACGCTGGCCATGGCGGCGCAGCAAGAGCGCCTGGAGCGCGTGGACGATGCCTGGCTGCTGCGCGTGCTGGGCGAGCGCATGCGCCGCTACGACAAGGGCGGCGACCAGTTCTACGACAGCATCAGCGCGCTGCACAAATCAGTGCGCGGCTCCGACCCGGACGCGGCGCTGTACTGGATGCTGCGCATGCTCGACGGCGGCGCCGATCCGATGTACATCGCGCGGCGCATGATCCGCATGGCCAGCGAGGACATCGGCCTGGCCGACCCGCGCGCGCTGCGCCTGGCGCTGGACGCCACCGAAACCTACGAGCGCCTGGGCTCGCCCGAGGGCGAGCTGGCGCTGGCGCAGTGCCTGGTCTATCTGGCCGTAGCGCCCAAATCCAACGCCGTCTACACGGCCTACAAGGCCGCGCGCGCCTGGGTGCAGCGCGATGGCACGCGCCCGGTGCCCGCGCACCTGCGCAATGCGCCTACCAAACTGATGAAGCAGCTGGGCCACGGCCAGCACTACCGCTATGCCCACGACGAGCCCGACGCCTTTGCCGCTGGCGAGTGTTACCTGCCCGAGGGCATGGCCGAGCCCGGCTGGTACCAGCCCGTGCCGCGCGGGCTGGAGATCAAGATCGGCGACAAACTCGCTCAGCTGCGCGAGCGCAACCGCCAGGCCCGGCAGGCCCAGCCCCCGCCACAGGGCCAACTGCCAGAGCAGCCCTGATGCGGCTGCAGCCTTGCTGTGAAGAAGCCCTGCCTGAATCCGCAGCGCATGCGTATCTGCGGATTCAGGCGATCTGCTTCATTGCCTGCCGCGCAAAGACTTTGGGCAGGCCCCTCAAGTGCGCAGCGCCTCGCGCACGCCGGCCACCATGCGGCGCGAGACTTGCAGGGTTTCGTCCGTGCCGTGCAATTGCACGCGCCAGTGGTCGCCGTCTTCCTTGCTGTGCACCTTGTGCAGCGCGCGCAGCGCCTTGCGCGCCACCAGGGCATTGCGGTGCACGCGCAGCAGGTATTCGGGAAAACGCTTTTCCAGATCGTTGAGCGAATCAACGCACAGGTAGTCACGCTGGCGGGTGTGCAGCGTGACGTACTTCATTTCGGCGCGGCAGAAAATGATGTGCTCCAGCAGCACGCGCTCGCTGTGGCCGCGCTCGTTGATGTAGATGAATGGCCCGCTGGCCACCGGCATGCCAGTGGCCCCATCGGCTGCGACCGGACTGGCTGCTGCCCCGGCCTGTGGCGCCGTGGCGGTCTGCTGCGGCTGCTGCATTTGCTGCCAGCGCTGCACGCGTTCGAGCGTCTGGCGCAGGCGCTCCAGGCGCACGGGCTTGGTCAGGTAATCGAGCGCCTCCAGCTCGAAGGCCTGCGCGGCAAATTCGGCATGGGCGGTGACGAACACCACCGCAGGCTGCGGCTGCATGCGCCGCAGCAGCTGGGCAAAGGCCATGCCGTCCATGCCGGGCATGTTTACGTCCAGCAGCACCAGATCAATGCAGGCGTGCTCTTGCATGCGCTGCATGATTTGCTGCGCCTGGCTGGCGGCAGCGGCTTCGAATACGCGGCAGGGCACGGCGGTTTGCTCTTGCAGCAGCGTGGTCAGGCGCTGGCGCGCCAGCGATTCATCGTCAACGATCAGGATGTTCATGGCAGATAGGCAGCAAAGGCTGATGGTGGTTGGTGTTCAATGCAATGCCGCGCGCTGGGCCGCATCGCGCCCGAGCAGCGGCTGGGCCGGCAGGTTCATGGCCACTTCGTAACGGCCATCGCGGCTGCGGCTGCGGAAGTCGGCATTGACGTCGTGCATCAGGCGCAAGCGGTCACGGACGTTTTGCAGCGCAATGCCGTTGCCAGCCCGTCCCGCAGCCTGGGCGGCGGCGCTGTTGGCATCGGGCACGGTATTGCTGATGCGCAGCAGCACGCGATCGCCCTTGCGGCGCACCAATACGTGGATTTCTCCGCCTTCGCTGCTGGGCTCGATGCCGTGCTTGATGGCGTTTTCCACCAGCGGCTGCAGCAGCAGCGGCGGCACGCTGGCCTGCAATGCCGCCTCGTCCACCGTCCAGCTCACGCGCAGGCGACCTTCAAAGCGAATGCCTTCGATGCGCAGGTATTGGCGGGCAATCTCCACTTCCTTTTCCAGGTTGGAGACGCTGGCGGCATCGAGCAGCGCATGCCGAAACAGATCGCTCAAGTCTTCGAGCATGGATTCGGCCTTGGCCGGATCCTGGCGCACCAGGGCAATGGCGCTGTTGAGGGTGTTGAATAAAAAATGCGGCCGGATGCGCGATTGCAGCTCTGCCAGCCGCGCCACGGTGGACGCTGGTTGGCTGGCGCGCTGGCGCATGGCGAACATGCTGGTGAGCAGGCCCGCCAGGCCCATGCCGCTCAGGCCCGAAGCGAGCCAGCCCGAACCGCTGCCGCGCAGCTGGCCGGGCATGGCGTACAGGGAAAAAGCGAGCAGGCCGCAACACCAGCCCGTCAACAAGGCATAGGCCCATTGCACCGAGGGAACCTGTCTGTCCAGCCAGTGCTTGAGCCAACAAGCCAGCAGCAGCCACAGCAGCAGCGGCGGGAACACGATGCCGGTGAGCAGCGCAAAATGGCCCAGCCACTGCTGGAGATCGTCGGCGCCAAACAGCAGCGCCAGCGCCAGCGGCAGCTCCGTCAGCAGCAAGGCGCGCAACACCACGCCCATGTGGCAGGCATCGAACAGCAGGCGCGATGGCGGCTTCGCAGCGGCCCTGGCCAAGGGCTGCAGAGGCTGCGATGCCGCAGATAGAATGCTTGGTTTTCTCCCGTTCATTGTGTTTTTGTGATTTTTTCAGTAGCGCAGCCTGTGCCGCGCTCTGGCGCCGCATGCCATTGAACGATGCCAGCTGCCATTATTCCCGAGTTCCATGTCTGAAAACCGTGCCCCGCAACCCTCTGCCAACCAGTTGGCTTCCAAAAGCGAAGGCTGGTCGGCCCTGTTCACCGAGCCAATGAGCGATCTGGTCAAGCGCTACACCGCCAGCGTGTTTTTCGACCAACGGCTATGGAGAGCCGATATCGCTGGCAGCCGCGCCCACGCGCAAATGCTGCAGGCTGTGGGCATTCTCTCGGCCGAGGACGGCGCCGCCATCGCCCGCGGCCTGGATCAGATCAGCCAGGAGATCGAATCGGGCCAATTCGACTGGCAGCTGGATCTGGAGGACGTGCACCTGAACATCGAGGCGCGGCTGACGGCCTTGATTGGCGACGCTGGCAAGCGCCTGCACACTGGCCGCAGCCGCAACGATCAGGTGGCCACCGACGTGCGCCTGTGGCTGCGCGATGAGATCGACGCCATCGTCGCCCTGCTGGGCCAGGTGCAGCATGCGCTGCTGGACGTAGCCGAGCAGAACGTGGACGTGATCCTGCCGGGCTTTACCCACCTGCAGGTGGCCCAGCCGGTGAGCTTTGCCCACCACCTGCTGGCCTATGTGGAGATGTTCCGCCGCGATGCCCAGCGCCTGGGCGAGGTGCGCCGCCGCACCAACACCTTGCCGCTGGGCGCGGCCGCGCTGGCGGGCACCAGCTACCCGCTGGACCGCGCCATGGTGGCGCGCGCGCTGGGCATGGTCGATGAGGCAGGCAACCCGCAAATCTGCCAAAACAGCCTGGATGCCGTCAGCGACCGCGATTTCGCCATTGAATTCAGCGCCGCCGCCGCGCTCATCATGGTGCACATCAGCCGCCTCTCAGAAGAGCTGATCGTCTGGATGAGCCAGAACTTCGGCTTCATCCGCATTGCCGACCGCTTCACCACCGGCAGCTCCATCATGCCGCAGAAGAAAAACCCGGACGTGCCCGAGCTGGCGCGCGGCAAGACCGGCCGCGTGGTGGGGCATTTGATGGGCCTGATCACGCTGATGAAAGGCCAGCCGCTGGCCTACAACAAGGACAACCAGGAAGACAAGGAGCCGCTGTTCGACACCGTGGACACGCTGCGCGATACGCTGCGCATCTTTGCCG
>JAUMYI010000298.1 GCA_030528705.1 Comamonadaceae bacterium
TTCAGGTTCACAAAATTCCTTTCGAACTCAATAATAAAAGCAACAGCTTAAATGGATGAAAAACACATCTGACATTTTTATTAATGCCAAGAAAATGAAATCCATTCATGCGATGCAGCATAACAGAAAAATCACACTGCGTCAAGAAAGCCCTTTTAAAACCCATCAATCCAGCAATTGGCGCATGAAAAATCAATGCCTTTCATTCAAATATAGGCAAATCATTTTTTATGATCTGCAGGAGCAATTTTCAAAAATGCCTTTTACAGCCCATGCGAAGCGCGGCCCATTGAATTTTCTGCCGTTTTTACACAGCTTTGGAGTAGCGTTTGGGTGACCCTGCCTGCAATGGCATCGCAGATGCTGAGCATGAGGCGCGCGCAAAGTCTTGTTACATCACACGCTCTAACCCCTTTTGCCCCCGCCCAGCGTACAAGAAGATGTAGCCAGACTGCGCGGCGGCGTCCGTGTGCTGCGCTGGCCGGCTGCAGGATTTGTTCCAGCCATCCCCCGTCTTGATCGAAAGGAGCCTCCCATGTCCCGTTTGTCATGCCATGCCCAGCGCCACGCCGCCCCCCTCCCCCAGGCCCGTGGCGGTTTGCTGCCCTTGCGCCCGCAGCGCACCTTGCCGGCACTGGGCGCGCTGGCGCTGGCCAGCCTGTTGGCGGCCTGCTCGGGCAGCCCCGGCGGGCATGCGACATCCAGCCCGCAGCGCGAGTCGGCGCCACAGCCGCCTGCCCCATTGGCCGCGCCGGCTGCGCAGTACGCATCCGCCATGGATGCTGCGGTGAGCAGCAAGCCCATGGCCCAGCAATCGGCCACACGTTACGCGGGCGCGCAGCCCATGCCCGATGCCGTGCGGCCCAGGCAGGAGCGCGAGCGCTATGACGAGGTCAAGGACAACCCCGTCAAGCGCACGGCGCAGGAGAGCGTCTCCACCCTCAGCCTGGATGTGGACACTGGCGCCTACGCCAACATGCGGCGCTTCATCCAAGCGGGCCGCCTGCCGCCCAAGGACGCCGTGCGCGTGGAGGAGCTGATCAATTACTTCCCCTTCGACTACCCGCCGGCCAGCGGCGCACACCCGTTTTCCGTCACCACCGAGCTGGCCGCCGCGCCCTGGAACCCCCAGCACCAGCTGCTCAAGATCGGCGTGAAAGCCATGGAGGCACAGGCCAGCGCCATGCCGCCGGCCAATCTGGTCTTTCTGGTGGACGTCTCCGGCTCGATGAACTCGGCCGACAAGCTGCCGCTGGTGCAGGCCAGCCTGCGCCTGCTGGTCGAGCGGCTGCGCCCGCAGGACAAGGTTTCGCTGGTGGTTTATGCCGGGCGCACGGCGGTGGAGCTCGAGCCCACCAGCGGCAAAGACAAGCAAAAAATTCTTGCCGCCATCGAGCGGCTGCAGGCCGGCGGCTCCACCGCGGGCGAGGCCGCGCTGCGCCTGGCCTACCAACAGGCGCGCGCCGGCTTCATCGAAGGCGGCATCAACCGCATCCTGCTGGCCACCGATGGCGACTTCAACGTCGGCATCAGCGATGTGCGCCAGATCCGCGACATGGTCGAGCGCGAGCGCAAGTCCGGCGTCTCGCTGACCACGCTGGGCTTTGGCACGGGCAACTACAACGAGGCGCTGATGCAGCAAATCGCCCAAGTCGGCAATGGCAATTACAGCTACATCGACAGCCTGCAGGAGGCGCGCAAGGTGCTCGACGAGGAGCTCTCAGCCACCTTCAACACCGTGGCCGCCGACGTCAAGCTGCAGTTGGAGTTCAACCCCGCCACCGTGGCCGAATGGCGCCTGATCGGCTATGAAAACCGCGTGCTGGCCGAGGCCGACTTCCGCAACGACGCGGTCGATGCGGTCGAGATCGGCGCGGGCAAGAGCGTCACCGCGCTTTATGAAATCACGCCCGTGGGCCAGCCCACGCTGCACGTGCCGCGCCGCTACGGCCAGCAAGGCGCAGCCGGGCAGCCAACGGGCGATGCGGCCAAGCGCCACGAGCTGGGCGAGCTGCGCATTCGCTACAAAAAGCCCGGCCAGGCCAACGCCACCGAGCTGAGCCAGCCCATTGCTGCGGCCGCCAGCAGCCAGCCCAGCGCCGAATGGCAGTTTGCCGCCGCCGTGGCCGGTTATGGCCAGTTGCTGCGCGGCAGCCCCTTCCTGGGCCAGTGGGGCTATGGCGACGCCAAGCGCCTGGCCCAGCAGGGCCTGGGCAAGGACCCGCACGGCTACCGCCGCAGCTTCATCGAGCTGATCGACCTGGCCGCCAGCCTCACGCCCAAGCCTTGAGCCCGCGC
>JAUMYI010000299.1 GCA_030528705.1 Comamonadaceae bacterium
CGCGCTCGGCCAGCTCGATGTCGAACACGTCCACGCCGGCGAATTTCTTGAACAGGCAGCCCTTGCCCTCCATCACGGGCTTGCCCGCCAGCGGGCCGATGTCGCCCAGGCCGAGCACGGCCGTGCCGTTGGTGATGACGCCCACCAGGTTGCCGCGCGAGGTGTACTCGGCGGCCTTGCTGGGGTCGGCCTGGATGTCCAGGCAGGGGTAGGCCACGCCGGGCGAATAGGCCAGCGAGAGATCGCGCTGGTTGGACAGGGGCTTGGTGGGCTTGACGGAAATCTTGCCCTTGCCGGGCGCGCTGTGGTATTCGAGCGCGGCCAGACGCAGGGCTTGTTCGGCTTCGGAGAGGGTTTTGGCGTGGGAAGTCATGAATGCCTTGGGTTGCGAAAGAAGGGGCGCTGGGGCCGGGCGCGGCACATTGGGTGCGGGGGCCGATTTTTGCAGAGCTTGGCAGGCCCGAAAGCCATTTCGCACCGCAAATTGTCTGCCCTTGCCTGACAGCTCTGTGCCAGCGGCCCGCATGTGCCAGGCCGGAACATTAGCCGCAGCGGCCCGGGCGGGCAATGCGTGAAAACGGCAGTACGGCCGGCAAGAGTCGGCCGGGGCCTGCATGTGGCGCGTCCATCAGAGCGGGCTCTTGGGGGCATCTCTTCCAAAGTCTTTGCCAGGCAAAGTCTGCACTGCGAAACGGGATAGGATTTGCGGCGCAGCAGAGCGGCCAAATCCGCCTCGATTGCACACCGCGCCGAGATTGCGAACAGGTTCCAACACACCCATGAACCCCACACCCGCCATCGACCCCTGTTTTCTGGCCCTGGCCCAGCCCGTGCTGCGCGGCCTGAACGGCTTGGCGCTGGCGGTCAAGCCCGGCCAGGGCGGCGCGCCCATTGCCGTGCGGCCCTGGCCGGGCGTGACCGCCAGCGGCAGCGCCGGGCAGGCCATGCGCTGCTGGGGCCATTCGGCGCCGCGCGATCCGGTGCCGTGGCTGGCCACGCACGAGCGCATCCTGGCGCTCATCGACGGCCACCGCCCGCTCGTCATTCAGCCCCGCCAGCCCTGGGGGCATGACGGCGCGCCGCCGGATGCGCCTTATCCGGCCGTGGTGGCCGCGCAGGCGGGCGGGTTGATGGTGTTCCTGGTCAATGCGGGCTCGCGGGTGCGCGTGTTCGCGGCCGAGGCGGCGCAGGCGGCGCAGGCGGTGGAGCTGCCCCCGATTGACGACGCGCAGGTCTACGCGGCCTGGGCGCATCAGGGCCAGTTGTGGGCCGCTGGCATGCGGCCGCGCCCGCGCGATGCCGATGGCGACGTCACGGGCTTTGGCCAGGCGCTGCTGCTGCGCTGGCACATGCGCCCGCTGGCCGTTGAAGCCCGCTGGCAGGGGCGGGACGCCTGGCCCGTGGACGAAGCCGGCACCCCCGCCGCCGAATGGGCTAGCCTGGCCGGCATGGAAGCCTGGCTGGCGGCCTTGCCCGGCCCTTCGCCCGCGCAAGCGCCCTGGCTGATCGGCGCGCCCCTGCTGCGCGGCGTGCACGACCTGCCGCCGGATCTGTCGCCTTTCTGGATGCTGGGCCCGCCCGCGCCGGACGACTACGGCGCCGCCGTGCTGGCACAGGCTGAAAACGGACCCAACCCGTCGCCAGCGACCCCGCCCCTGCAACTGGTGCGCGTGCTGGCCGGCCACAGCCTGCTGGCCGTGTGCGGCCAGGGCCCGGCCCATGCGCTGGTGTTCATGCTGGCCCAGCCCGAGGCCGGCGCCGCCGCCCGCGTCCACCGGCTGTGCCTGAGCCGCTGGGACGGCGCCCGCGCCCAGCTCTCCCCCGCGCAGCCCATGAACGTCACAGGTCTGCCCGCGGAGGCCGGCAACGCCACCTTGCTGGATTGGGATGCCGTGCACCACCCCGGCTTCGGCTTTGCCGCCACGCTGCTGTGGCGGCCTGCCCGCCTTGACGGCAGCGGGGGCAGCAGCGGGCCTGCGCCGGCCCCGGCTGGCGCGCTGCTGCACAGCCCCGACGGGCAGCACTGGCGCGTGGTGCAAATGCTCAGCCACGCCGCCTGAGGCACGGGGTGGGGCACGCCGCCCCCTTCACCGAGCTGCCACTGGCTGCTCGTGCCCTCTCATGGCCTGCACCTGCTCGGGGCTGCGCGGGCGGCGCACTTCGATCTTGGCCGCGGGCATGGGCGCGCTCTCGTGTCAGAGCCTGTTCAGCCGCCCATCAGGCCAGCAGCTTGGCGGTGATTTCGCCCACGTTTTTCACGCTGGTCAGCGTCATGGCCACGCGCATTTCC
>JAUMYI010000300.1 GCA_030528705.1 Comamonadaceae bacterium
GCCATGCCCACAGCCCCGAACACCAGCGCACCAAACATCAATGCCCCAGTTGCCGAGCACGACGGCGGCGCTTTACCGCAGCTGTTCAGCTTCCGCCGCTGCCCTTATGCGATTCGCGCACGGCTGGCACTGGCCGCCGCAGAGCAGGCCTACACGCCCATCGAAGTGGCGCTGCGCGACAAGCCCGCTGCGTTGCTGGCTGCTTCGCCCAAGGGCACGGTGCCGGTGCTGGTGCTGCCCAGCGGGCAGGTCATCGACGAGAGCCTGGACATCATGCTCTGGGCCTTGCAGCGCCACGATCCGCACGCCTGGTTGCAGCCCGCGCACGGCAGCCTGCAAGACATGCTGGCCTTGGTGCGCGATCTGGATCGCCACTTCAAGCCCTTGCTCGATCGCTGCAAATACCCGCAGCGCCACCCGGAGCACGCACTGCATGATTCGCGCCAACTGGCCTTGCAATGGCTGCAGCGCCTGGAGCTGGCGCTGGCATCGGGCCCTTGGCTGTTCGGTCAGCGCCTGGCCTTGGCCGATGCCGCCGTTTTCCCCTTCGTGCGCCAGTTCGCCGCCATCGACCCGCCCTGGTGGGACGCCCTGCCTCTGCCCAGGCTGCAAGCCTGGCGCCAACGCTGGCTGGCGCTGCCGCTATTCGAGCAGGTCATGCGCAAGAGCGCCCTGCCGGGCGGCTGAGCGCGCGCGCCCCCACACGCTCAGCGCGACGCGTGTACAGGCGCAGCGCCTCGGGCCTGGATGTGCTGCAGCCAGCGACGCAGCTCGCCGGCCACTTCCTGTGGGTGGGTGAGCGGCCACAAATGGCTGCGATGCGGCCTGGTCACGATCTGGGCCAGCGGCGCGGCGGCGGCAAAGCGTCGGGCGTGGATGTGCAGCTGATCCCAGCTGCCGCCCAGCAGCAGCACCGGGCAGGCCAGCTGGCGCAGCTGGTGCGCGCCGCAGTGGCGCATGACTTCGCCCCAGGCCAGGCGGATGTGCCCGAAGTCACCGCCGCGGGCGCGCACTGCCGCCCAGGTGGGCGCGTGGGCCATGCGCCCCAGCCACAGCGCATCCAGGCGCGCCATGCCCTCGGGCCCTGCGGCCTCCCACAGCCGCGCCACTTGCCGGTACATCCAAGCGCCTGCGCCGCGCGGCTCGGCCGCGCAGCCCATCAGTGCCAGGCCGGCCAGGCGCTGCGGGTGCTGCTGGGCATAGCACATGGCCGCGTAGCCGCCCAGCGAATGGCCGCCGAGCACCACGGGGCGCGGGCCGGCCTGCGCGATCAGCTCGTCCAGTTGCTGCGTGGCGAGCGCCAGCGAAAACGGCTCGGCCGCGCGCAGGCCGTGACCGGGCAGATCCGGCGCCAGCACCTCGGCCACGTCTTGCAGCAGCGGGCCGTAGGCATGCCACTGCGCGCCATTCAGGCGTGTGCCATGCAGCAGGATCAGCAGCGGCAATGCCGCGCCCTCTGCCCGGCCTTGCCCGGCTGCCTCAGCGCGCGCCGCCAAAGCCATGCTGGCGCCAGGCCTCGAACACCGTCACCGCCACCGCGTTGGACAGGTTCAGGCTGCGCTGGCCTTCGAGCATGGGCAGGCGCAGGCAGCGCTGGGGCGGAAAGCTCTCGCGCAGATAGGCCGGCAGGCCGCGCGTTTCGGTGCCGAACACCAGCCAGTCGCCAGGCTGAAAGCGCGTCTCGAACACGCCCTGGCCGCCCTGCGTGCTCAGGCCGAACATGCGCCGAGCATCGGGCTCCTGCGAGGCCAGGAAATCGCCCCAGCTTGCGTGGCGTCGCACGGTGGCGTACTCGTGGTAGTCCAGCCCGGCGCGGCGCATGTGGCGGTCGTCCATCGAAAAGCCCAGGGGCTCGATCAGGTGCAGGCGGCAGCCAGTGTTGGCCGCCAAGCGGATGACATTGCCGGTATTGGGGGGGATTTCCGGGTGGACGAGAACGATTTCAAACATGGCGCAGGCTCACTCTCCAGACATAGACAAATCCAGCGCCGGCCATTGTGCCAGCGCCACGCGCCCGTGGCGCGACCAGCGGCCCGCTCCAGGGCGTCATCCAAATCGCCGCGCCCTATCGCCACGCGTGCGCCACGCCTGCCGAGCAGCAAAAAACGCCTGGACTTCGTGTGAAGAGCAGGCGTTTTCCTTCATGCGCAGCAGGCTCAGCGCCCAGACTTGCCGGCGGCGTTTTCCAGCAGTGGCACGGCGTCCTGGCTGTGCGTGAGCAGGCCCGTCTGCGAATAAATGCCCAGCTTGGCGCGCGTGTCCACGATGTCCAGATTGCGCATGGTGAGCT
>JAUMYI010000301.1 GCA_030528705.1 Comamonadaceae bacterium
CAGTTGCTCGAACAGGCGCTGGTAGAGCGCATAGCGGCTCGCGGCAATGGGCGGCAGGGCCTGGGGCGCGGCCTCTGGCGCAGGCGATTGCGCTGCAGCAGTGTCATCGGCAGGCTGCGCGTCGCCCTCGGCCACGGCGGCGCGCACCACGCAGCCGGGCTCATGGCGGTGGCTGCAGTTGTGGAAACGACAGCCGCTGGCGTGGCGGCCAATGTCGGGCATCCAGCGCGGCAAGTCCTGGCGCCGGATGTGGTGCAGGCCAAACTCCTGAAAGCCGGGCGAATCGAGCACCGCCGTGCCGCTGCCGCGCTCCAGCCAGTACCAGGTCGTCACCGTCGTGGTGTGGCGGCCGCTGTTGAGGGCGCGGGAGATCTCTGCCGTCTGCGCCGCCGCATCGGGGATCAGGCGGTTAATCAGCGTACTCTTGCCCACCCCGGAAGGGCCCAGCACCAAGGTGGCCCTGCCCTGCAGGCGCTGGCGCAGCTGAGCAAAATCGCTGCCGCCGTGCTCTGCATCCAATTGCAGGCGCAGCACCGGGTACAGCGGCTGGGCCGGCGCGCCCGGCTCCTCTTGCGGCCAGGGCTGGCGGTAGGCGCGCAGGCGCTGCCAGGCGCGCTCGAACGGGGCCTGCACATCCTGCTTGTTCAGGCCGATGAAGACTTCGATGCCCTCAGCCTGCGCCGCCACCAGGGATTTGGCCAATTGCTCCTCGGAGAACACCGGCTCGGCCGCCAGCAGCACCAGCACCTGGTCGATGTTGGCGGCAAAGGCCTTGGTGCGCACGGCATCCTGGCGGTAGAACAGGTTGCGCCGCGGCGCAATGGCCTCGATGCTGCCCGCCTCGTCCAGGCCAGTGGGCGCAGCCAGCCACTGGACGCGGTCGCCCACCACGGCCTGGCTTTTCTTGCCGCGCGGATGGCAGATGCGCCGCGAGCCATCGCCGGCCTCGACCACATAGTGGCGGCCATGGCCTGTCACCACCAGGCCCTGCTGCAAGCCGGGCTCAGGGCCAGTCATGCCTGCCCCTGCTGGCCCATGCGGGCCAGGCGCTCGCTGGCCGGCGGGTGCGAGTAGTGAAAGCGCGCATACAGTGGATCGGGCGTGAGCGTAGCGGCGTTGTCCTCGTACAGCTTGAGCAGGGCTGCGGCCAGGTGCTGCGCGCTGCTGTGGCGGGCGGCGTAGGCATCGGCCTCGAACTCATGGCGACGCGAGAGCTGCGCCCACAGCGGCTGCAGCAGCCCGCCCAGCACACCGGCAACGATGGAAAACAGCAGCAGCGCCAGCGCGTTGTGGGCCTGCGGCAGCAGGCCGCCCTGGGCATCGAGCTGCGGCCTCACGCCCAGGGCCGTGAAGAATGCTGGCTGCTGCAGCAGCCAGCCCAGCGCGGCAAAACCCAGGGCGCTGAGCAGAGCGAACAGCGCCAGGCGCTTGGCGATGTGGCGATGCTTGAAGTGCCCCAGCTCGTGGGCCAGCACGGCCTCGATCTCGCCATGGTCCAACTTGCTCAACAAGGTATCGAAAAATACCACCCGCTTGGCGCTGCCCAGGCCGGTGAAATAGGCATTGGCATGGGCGCTGCGGCGGCTGCCGTCCATGACGAACAGGCCCTGCGCCTTGAAGCCGCTGCCCTGCATCAGCGCGCGGATGCGCTCTTCCAGGGCTTGGTCGGCCAGCGGCTCGAAGCGGTTGAACATGGGGGCAATCCAGCTCGGGTACAGCCACAGCATGAGCAGGTTGAAGCCCATCCACAGCGCCCAGGCCCACAGCCACCACAGGCTGCCTGCGGCCTGCATCAGCCACAGCAGCGCCGCCAACAGCGGCACGCCCAGCAGCAGCCCCAGCAATGCTGCGCGCAGCGCATCGGCCAGCCACAGCGCCCAGCTCATTTGGTTGAAGCCGTGGCGCTGCTCGATGACGAAGGTCTTGTACAGGCTCAAAGGCAAATTCAGCAGCGCGGAGATGACGCCAAACGCCAGCAGCAGGGCCAGTTGCTGGCCCAGGCCCGGCCCCATCCAGCGCAGCAGCGCCTGGTGGAGCGCGTCCAGCCCGCCGCCCAGCGTCCAGGCCAGCAGCACCAGGGCGGAGATGGCAGTCTCCCACATGCCCAGCCGCACCGTGTCGGCGGTGTAATCGGCGGCGCGCTGGTGCGCCGCCAGTGTGATGCGCTGCGCGAATGCCGCCGGCACCTGGGCGCGGTGGCGCAGCACGTGGCGACGCTGGCGCCAGGCCAGCCATAGCTCCAGCGCCGTCTGCAACAGCAGCGCGGCCACGAA
>JAUMYI010000302.1 GCA_030528705.1 Comamonadaceae bacterium
CGCTGATCATCGTGCTGGTGGCCCTGCTCTACAACAACCTGAGCCACCCCAGGCGTTATCCCACCTACTGGTGGTGAGCTGGATGCGCTTGGCGATCACGCCCGGCCCGCAGACCACTGCCCTGCTTGCACGGCCCGCCCATCATGCGCCAACAGGTGCTACGACATTGCTAACCCAGTACTGCACCACCTCAGTCAAATCCAGCGCCAGATAGTCTTGGGTATGCGCCTCCAGAAAGTGCTGCTTGAATGCCGCCTCGTCATCAAAGCGCTCCCATAACAGAAATCGCGTCTGCTCGGCAGCGTCTTGATGCACCGTGAAAATCGAACAACCGGCTTCATGCAGCGTTTTATCCGCCAGCAGCGCCAGTGCTTTCCTGGCCTGCATGGCCTGCTCAGGATTTTTGACACGCAGCTCAGCGGTGACGTAGTAACCCGGTGCAAACATCATGAACCTCCATTGAGTTGTCCGCCTGGAAAGCGGCGATTGGGAAGACTGGCCAGCACGGTTGCCGAAAAACGCTTGCGCCTGTGCCACGCCAGCAGTCACGGCATCTCAGTGTCCCGCCCCGCCCAGCTGCGCATCGGGCTTGACGCGGCGCAGCAGCGCCAGCATGTCGCCTTCGATGCGCGCCAGCGCCTCGGGCGTGTGGCCTTCAAAGCGCAGCACCAGCACGGGCGTGGTGTTGCTGGCGCGGATCAGGCCGAAGCCGTCGGGCCAGTCCACGCGCAGGCCGTCGATGGTGTTGACCTGCGCGGGGGCTTTGAAGGCATCGGCCGCCAGGGCTTGCAGCTCGGCGGCCAGGCGGTGCGGCTCGCCTTCGGCGCAGGGCACGTTCAGCTCGGGCGTGCTGTGGCTGCTGGGCAGTTGGTTGAGCACGGCGCTGGGGTCGGGGTGGCGGCTGAGGATTTCCAGCAGGCGGGCGGCGGCGTAGGTGCCGTCGTCAAAGCCGTACCAGCGTTCCTTGAAGAAGATGTGGCCGCTCATCTCGCCGCCCAGCGGCGCGCCCACTTCCTTCATCTTGGCCTTGACGAGCGAGTGGCCCGTCTTGTGCATCAGCGGCACGCCGCCCGCGGCCTCAATGGCCGGGGCCAGGCGCTGGCTGCATTTGACGTCGAACACGATATGTGCGCCGGGCACGCGGGTGAGCACGTCCTGCGCGAACAGCATCATCTGCCGGTCGGGGAAGATGGTTTGCCCGTCCTTGGTGACGATGCCCAGGCGGTCGCCGTCGCCGTCGAAGGCCAGGCCCAGTTCGGCGTCGGTGTCTTGCAGGGTGCGGATGACGTCGCGCAGGTTCTCGGGCTTGGAGGGGTCGGGGTGGTGGTTGGGAAAGCGCCCGTCCACCTCGGTGAACAGCTCGATCACCTCGCAGCCCAGGGCGCGCAGGATGCCGGGGGCCGATGCGCCGGCCACGCCGTTGCCGCAGTCCACCACCACTTTCATGGGGCGCGTCATGACCTGCTTGATCTCGCACAGGCCCGCGCTGGCGCTTTGGCCGCTGGTTTGCACGGGGCGAGCCAGGCGCACATCGCCCACGATGCGCTCGCGGTAGGCGGGCAGCACGTCCGCCTGGCGCACGCTGCCGCCTTCTTTGAGCTGCCAGCTTTCTGCTTCGATGATGCGGCGCAGTTGCTGAATCTCCTCGCCATAGATGGCGCGGCCGGCCAGCACCATCTTGAAGCCGTTGTCATCGCGCGGGTTGTGGCTGCCGGTGACCTGGATGCCGCTGCCCGCCTCATGGCCGCACAGCGTGCAGGCGGCGAAGTACAGCATGGGCGTGGTGCACTGGCCGATGTCGATGACCTCGATGCCGGCGGCCACCAGCCCGCGTATCAATGCGGCGGCCAGCGCCGGGCCAGAAAGGCGCCCGTCACGCCCCACGGCCACCACGCGCTCGCCCGCGGCCAGCGCGTGCGTGCCAAAGGCGCGGCCCAGCGCCTCGGCCAGGGCTTCGTTGATGGTCACAGGCGTGGTGCCACGGATGTCGTAGGCTTTGAAAATGCTGGGGGCGACTTGCACAGGCGGGCTCCGTTCTCGCGGTTCTTCAATCGGTTCGGAAAATTGGCTGCGCGGATTCTATGGAACTTCTGCCAGGGCTTGGCGTTGCAGCACGAGCACTGAAGAATAAGAATAATTTGCAGTAATAATCCGCCTTCCGACTTCACAACTCTTTGGCACCGCACCATGACACAGCAGACCCGTACCGAAAAAGACACCTTTGGCCCCATCGAAGTGCCCGCCGACAAGCTCT
>JAUMYI010000303.1 GCA_030528705.1 Comamonadaceae bacterium
CGGTGGAGCGCAGCGAGGTGCTGGTCTTCGCCACCGACGAGGCGCAATGGGCGCCGCCGCCCGAGCTGCGCGTTTTCGCCCAGGCCGCGCAGGAAGTGCTGCGCCAGCCCCGGCACCAGGCCGACCCGCTGTCGCCCGCCGCCATTGAGGCCTACTTCGAGACGCTGTACTGGCAAAAAGGCGAGCAGGCGCTGGACGCCCAGGGCCTGCTGGGCCAGCTCAGGCAAAGCCGCCTGGACAACCTGCCGTTCGAGCACATCGCTGATCAGTTCCAGATGATCCAGAGCGCGCAGCAGCCCATCGTCATCGCCTGGGACGACACGGCGCGCCACGCCATCGAGGCGCTGCGCCACAGCGACACCGTGGGCGGCCTGGCGCGCCAGTTGCAGCCCTACCTGGTGCAAGTGCCCCGCCAAGCCTTCGCCGCGCTGCGCCAGGCCGGCGCCATCCAGCCCATCGCCCCCGAACGCTGGGGCGAGCAGTTCATGGCCCTGGTCAACATGGACATCTACAGCCCGCAGTACGGGCTGTGGTGGGATGAGCCGACGTTTGTGAATGCCACCCAACTCATTGTCTGACGCATCGTTCCGGCCACCATCGCAGGGCTTTGGGAAGAGGCTCATCCGTAAAAACCATTGTATTTATTTGTTTCATAAGTAACCTTGATCACATAGAATACGCAGCCATCCAGGATGCTCGGCAGGTATTGAAATTGAACACGGCGTGGGTCTGTGCTGCGTCGTGTTCTTTACACCGCACCGATGGCCATGCCAGGGTTTGGCACGCAGACGACGTTTCGTTACAAAACCAGGCCCCACGGCAAGTGAACCGACGGTCAAGCGCGGTCGTGCACAGCATCCCTTGCTACTGCTTTGGAGGAGGTCGCACGCCATGTCTTACGGAATCCGCCTTCACGTCTGGGGTGAGCGGGCCTGCTTCACCCGGCCGGAGATGAAGGGCGAGCGCGTGTCGTACGACGTCATCACGCCTTCGGCCGCGCGCGGCATCCTGAGCGCCATCCACTGGAAGCCGGCCATCGCCTGGCGCGTGGATCGCATCCACGTGCTGCGCCCCATCCGCTTCGAATCGCTGCGCCGCAACGAAGTGGGCAGCAAGCTGCCGGCGGGCCTGGTCAGCAAGGCCATGAAGGCCGGCAGCACGGCCTCGCTGCTGCATTGTGTGGAAGAGGACCGCCAGCAGCGCGCCACCACCTTGCTGCGCGACGTGGCCTACGTCATCGAGGCGCATTTCGAGCTCAGCGCCCGCGCCGGCGCGGACGACAGCGCCGGCAAGCACCTGGACATCTTCACGCGCCGCGCGCGCAAGGGCCAATATTTCCACGCGCCCTGCCTGGGCATGCGCGAGTTTCCGGCCTTCTTCCGCCTGCTGGAAGAAGGCGAGGCGCTGCCCGCCTCCACCCTGCCCGAGGCCGAGCGCCAACGCGACCTGGGCTGGATGCTGCACGACATCGACTTCGACCACGGGCACACGCCGCGCTTTTTCCGCGCGCGCCTGGTCGATGGCGCCATCGACGTGCCCGCCTGGCACAGCGAGGAGGTCAAGGCATGATCCTGCAAGCCTTGGTGCGGCTCTACCACCGGCTGGCCGCACAGCCCGGCAGCGGCCTGGCGCCCTATGGCTACAGCCCCGAAAAAATCAGCTACGTGATCAAGCTGCGCCCCGATGGCAGCGTGGCCGCCGTGCAGGCGCGCATGGACACTTCGGGCAAAAAGCCCAAGCCCCAGCTCATCACCGTGCCGCAGCCTGTCAAGCGCACGGTGGGCATCCAGCCCAATGTGCTGTGGGACAAGAGCAGCTACGTGCTGGGCGTGAGCGCCAGCAGCAAGCGCGCAGACAAGGAGCACGAAGCCTTCAAGGCGCTGCACCTGCCCCTGCTGGCGCAGGCCACGGACGAGGGCCTGCTGGCGCTGCGGCGCTTCTTGCAGCAGTGGCGGCCCGAGCACTTTCAAGCGCCGCTGTTCACCGAGGAGATGAAGGACGCCAACCTGGTGTTCAGCCTCGATGGTGAAAACGCCTACCTGCACGACAGGCCGGCCGCGCAGGCACTGCGCATGCAACTGCTGCAAGCGCAAGAGGCCGGCGGCGACGCTGGCCCGGCCCCCGCGCCCGGCGCTCAGGCGGGCCAGCCCGCCATGATGACCTGCCTGGCCACGGGCGAGCCGGCCGCCCCGGCCCGCCTGCACCCGGCCATCAAAGGCGTGCATGGCGCGCAAAGCTCGGGCGCCTCCATCG
>JAUMYI010000304.1 GCA_030528705.1 Comamonadaceae bacterium
CGGTGGAGCGCAGCGAGGTGCTGGTCTTCGCCACCGACGAGGCGCAATGGGCGCCACCGCCCGAGCTGCGCATTTACGCTCAGGCCGCGCAGGAAGTGCTGCGCCAGCCCCAGCATCAGGCCGACCCGCTATCGCCCGCCGCCATCCAGGCCTACTTCGAGGCGCTGTACTGGCAAAAAGGCGAGCAGGCGCTGGACGCCCAGGACCTGCTGGGCCTGCTCAGGCAAAGCCGCCTGGACAACCTGCCGTTCGAGCACATTGCCCACCAGTTCCAGATGATCCAGAGCGCGCAGCAGCCCGTCGTCATCGCCTGGGACGACACGGCCGACCACGCCATCGAGGCGCTGCGCCACAGCGACACCGTGGGCGGCCTGGCGCGCCAGTTGCAGCCCTACCTGGTGCAAGTGCCCCGCCAAGCCTTCGCCGCGCTGCGCCAGGCCGGCGCCATCCAGCCCATCGCCCCCGAACGCTGGGGCGAGCAGTTCATGGCCCTGGTCAACATGGACATCTACAGCCCGCAGTACGGGCTGTGGTGGGATGAACCAACGTTTGTGGATGCCGCCCAGCTCATCGTCTGAGGCATCGCCAACCACCGTCGCACGCCTGGGCAAAGATGCTCATCCGTAAAAACCATTGTATTTATTTGTTTCATAGGTAACTTTGATCGCATAAAATGCGGAGCCATCCAGGATGCTCGGCAGGTATTGAGCGCAGTGCGTGTCCTGATACACCGTGTTCTCTGCACCGCACCGATGGTCTATGCCAAAGTTGGGCGCGCTGATGACGCTTCGTGACACAGCCAGGCCCGACGGAAGTTGAACCGACGGTCAGGCCGATCGCGCCAGGCATCCCTTGCTAATGCTTTGGAGGAGGTCACGCGCCATGTCTTACGGAATCCGCCTTCACGTCTGGGGTGAGCGGGCCTGCTTCACCCGGCCGGAGATGAAGGGCGAGCGCGTGTCGTACGACGTCATCACGCCTTCGGCCGCGCGCGGCATCCTGAGCGCCATCCACTGGAAGCCGGCCATCGCCTGGCGCGTGGATCGCATCCACGTGCTGCGCCCCATCCGCTTCGAATCGCTGCGCCGCAACGAAGTGGGCAGCAAGCTGCCGGCGGGCCTGGTCAGCAAGGCCATGAAGGCCGGCAGCACGGCCTCGCTGCTGCATTGTGTGGAAGAGGACCGCCAGCAGCGCGCCACCACCTTGCTGCGCGACGTGGCCTACGTCATCGAGGCGCATTTCGAGCTCAGCGCCCGCGCCGGCGCGGACGACAGCGCCGGCAAGCACCTGGACATCTTCACGCGCCGCGCGCGCAAGGGCCAATATTTCCACGCGCCCTGCCTGGGCATGCGCGAGTTTCCGGCCTTCTTCCGCCTGCTGGAAGAAGGCGAGGCGCTGCCCGCCTCCACCCTGCCCGAGGCCGAGCGCCAACGCGACCTGGGCTGGATGCTGCACGACATCGACTTCGACCACGGGCACACGCCGCGCTTTTTCCGCGCGCGCCTGGTCGATGGCGCCATCGACGTGCCCGCCTGGCACAGCGAGGAGGTCAAGGCATGATCCTGCAAGCCTTGGTGCGGCTCTACCACCGGCTGGCCGCACAGCCCGGCAGCGGCCTGGCGCCCTATGGCTACAGCCCCGAAAAAATCAGCTACGTGATCAAGCTGCGCCCCGATGGCAGCGTGGCCGCCGTGCAGGCGCGCATGGACACTTCGGGCAAAAAGCCCAAGCCCCAGCTCATCACCGTGCCGCAGCCTGTCAAGCGCACGGTGGGCATCCAGCCCAATGTGCTGTGGGACAAGAGCAGCTACGTGCTGGGCGTGAGCGCCAGCAGCAAGCGCGCGGACAAGGAGCACGAAGCCTTCAAGGCGCTGCACCTGCCCCTGCTGGCGCAAGCCACGGACGAGGGCCTGCTGGCGCTGCGGCGCTTTTTGCAGCAGTGGCGGCCCGAGCACTTTCAGCCGCCGCTGTTCACCGAGGAGATGAAGGACGCCAATCTGGTGTTCAGCCTCGACGGTGAAAACGCCTACCTGCACGACAGGCCGGCCGCGCAGGCGCTGCGCATGCAACTGCTGCAAGCGCAAGAGGCCGGCGGCGGCGCTGGCCCGGCCCCCGCGCCCGGCACCCAGGCAGGCCCGCCCGCCATGACCTGCCTGGCCACGGGCGAGCCAGCCGCCCCGGCCCGGCTGCACCCGGCCATCAAAGGCGTGCATGGCGCGCAAAGCTCGGGCGCCTCCATCG
>JAUMYI010000020.1 GCA_030528705.1 Comamonadaceae bacterium
CAGGCTCTCGAAGAACTGCACGGCGGTGGTGACGACGATGGGCGCGTCCCAGTTTTCCATGGCCAGGCGCAGCTTGGCCTGCGATTGGTGCCAGTCGGGCCGGCTGGCATCCGGCGCGGGCGGGGTGAAGGCGCTGTGGTGCTCCAGCACGGCTTGCGCGCCATGCGGGCCGAGGGCGCGGCGGAACACGGCGGCGTTTTGCTCGACGATGCTGGTGAACGGGATGACGAAGATCACGCGCCGCTGGCTGTGGGCAATGGCGTGGTCCAGCGCGAAGGCGAGCGAGGCCAGCGTCTTGCCGCCGCCGGTGGGCACGGTGAGCGAAAACAGCCCCGGCGCCAGCGCGGCCTGCTGGCGCGCATGGGCCAGGATGCGCGCGCGGATGCGGTTGACTTCGCTGTCGGCCTGAAAGCCGCGCAGGTGCTCGTCCAGCTGCACGCGCAGCGCCTGCAGGCTGGGGGCGGGCTGGGCGCGCGCGGCAGCCTTGCGCTGGCTGGGGGGCAGGAACTGGTCGTAATAACGCTCTGTGTCCAGGTAGTCGGCATCGACCAGGGCGGAAAACAGCATGCGCGCCAGAAAGGCGGCGCTGAAGCCCAGGCCATGCGGCGCGTCGCGCGGCAGCTTGCACGCGGCTTCGGCCAGCAGCTCTTGCAGCGCGGGCAGTGTGATCTCGCGTTGCCAGGCCGCGTCCAGCGCGGGCAGGGCCGGGTCGGCCAGGCGCTCGGCCAGCGCCAGGCGCTGCATCCCTTGCGCCAGGCCGCCATTGGCCAGCCCCGCATGGTGCCCGGCAATGCCGTAGGCCAGCAGCCAGCCCAGTTGCCGGTATTGCTCCAGCGCCACCTTGGCCCCCCAGGTGGAGTGGTTGACGCGGATGGCCGCGCCCAGCACGCGCTGCTGGAAGGGCGCGCAGTATTTGCCCAGGTCGTGCAGCAGCCCCATGGCGCGCGCCAGCTTCGCCGCGCCGAAATGCGCCGCGAAGCTGGCAGCCAGCGCGCCCGTGTTGTGCGCATGCTCGGCCAGCGGCTGGTGCGCGGCGATGGCCAGGTCGGGGGATGAGTGGGCGATGTAAGTGCTTGGCGGCATGTCGGGCTGCTTGACCATGAAAAAGCCGCCCTGTGGTGAGCAGGGCGGCTGATGAGAACGCTTACTTGAACTTGGGCAGGTTGAACTGCGGCGGCACGCCCATGCGGGTGTTGATGATCCACTGCTGGGCAATGGACAGGATGTTGTTGGTCAACCAGTACAACACCAGGCCGGCGGGGAAGAAGAAGAACATCACGCTGAACACCAGCGGCATGATCCACATCATCTTGGCCTGCATGGGGTCGGGCGGCTGCGGGTTGAGCGCCACTTGCAGCAGCGAGGACAGCATCATCAGCAGCGGCAGGATGAAGTAAGGGTCGGGCGCTGAGAGGTCGTGGATCCAGCCGATCCATGGGGCGTGGCGCATTTCCACGCTGGACAGCAGCACCCAGTACAGCGCGATGAAGAACGGCATCTGGATCAGGATCGGCAGGCAGCCGCCCAGCGGGTTGACTTTTTCTTCGCGGTAGATGCGGATCATCTCCTGCTGCATTTGCTGCGGGTTGTCCTTGTAGCGCTCGCGCATTTGCATGATGCGCGGGTTGATGGCCTTCATCTTGGCCATGCTGGCGTAGGCGCGGGCGTTGAGCCAGTAGAAGGCGATCTTCAGCAGGAACACCAGCGCGACGATGGCCCAGCCCCAGTTGCCCAGCAGGTCGTGCAGCCTATCGAGCAGCCAGTACAGCGGCTTGGCCAGGGCTTTGACCATGCCGTAGTCCTTGACCAGCTCCAGGCCGGGGCTGATTTCCTGCAGCTCGCGCTCGATCTGCGGGCCGGCGTAGAAGCTGCTGTCCAGCGCCTGCGAGGCCCCGGGGGCGATGCTGGGAAAGGGCGCGATGGCGCCAACGGCATACAGGCCATTGCCTGGCTTGCGCACGAAGTATTCGCGCTGCAGCCCCGCCGGCGGGATCCAGGCGGCGGCAAAGTAGTGCTGCACCATGGCCGCGTAGCCGCTGGCGCTGGTTTTCTGGAATTTGGCGTTGCCTTTGTCGATGTCCTTGAACTCGACTTTCTGGAACTTTTCCTCGTCGGTGTAGATGGCCGGCCCGGTGTAGGTGCCGGTGAACATCACGCCGCCGTCGATGCTGCCGCCATCGCGCACCAGTTGCTCATACAGCTGCGGCGTCACGGCCGCCTGGCCGTGGTTGAGCACTTCGTGGCGCACGGCAATGGCGTATTGGCCGCGCTGCAGCGTCCAGGTCTTGACCAGCTGCACGCCGCCCAGCACGGGCGACTCGAAGCGCAGTTGCAGGCTGTCTTGGCCATCGGCCAGACTGCGCGGGCCATCGGCCAGGCGCATGATGGTCTTGTGGTTGGGGAAGTCGCCACCGATCAGGCCAGTTTGCGCCACGTAGGCGCGGGTGTTGCTCTCATCGAGCAGCACGACTTGGCCGTCGCGGGCGTCGTTTTCGTAGTCCAGCAGCTCGACACGATTGAGCGAGCCGCCCTCGGTGCTGAAGCTCAGGCGCAAGACGTCGGTCGAGACCTCGATGCGCTCGGCCGCTGCTGCGGGCGCTGCCGAGGGCGTATCCACGGGCGGCTGCCCTGCTTGGGTCAGCGCCGTACTGGCCTGCGGGGTCTGGGCATTGGCGCTGCCACCGGGTAAGCCATCGCTGGCCGTGCCGGATGTCGGCGCTGTGGTCGCAGGCTGCGGGAAGAAGAAGGCCGAGCGGCCATTGTGCAGCTGCCAGCGATCCCACAGCAGGATCAGCGAGAACGCAAAAATCACCCACAGAATGGAGCGGCGAATATCGTTCATGGGGACTTCTTGGACGAAGAGGAGGAAGAAATCAGGCGGCTGAACAACCCCTGTGCCGGGGCTTCAGGCACCGGGTCATGGCCGCCTGCGCACCAAGGGTGGCAACGCGCCAGACGGCAGACGGTCAGCCAGCTGCCGCGTGCAGCGCCATGGCGTTGCAAGGCCGTGAGGGCGTATTGCGAACAGGTGGGCTCGAAACGGCAGGCGCTGCCCAGCCAGGGGCTGAGCAACAGGCGGTACAGCTTGACCAGGGCGACCAGTGCTGCGCGGATCATGGCTGGGCCTTTGGCTCAGGCCCGGTCTGGCCTGCGGCAGCGTCATGCGCCGTGGCGCGGGCGAACAGCAACTGCAATTGCCCACGCACCTGTTGGCGCAACTGGGGCGAGGCGGCGCTGCGCAGCGTGGCCGCTGCTGCGCCCGGCTGGCCCGGCGCTGGTTGCTTGGGCGTGGCCTTTTTGCCTTTGCCGCGCCCAGCGGCGGCAGGAGCATGAAAGCCGGCCCGAAGCCGCACCAGCCAGGCAAAGCCTGCCGGGCCAGGCGGGCCAGGCAATGTGGGGCAGGCCTGCCCCCCAGCGCCGCCGCTGCAAGCAGCGCGCAAATGCTCCAACGCCACGGCATACACCTGGCGGCGGATCAGATTGCGCGTGACCGCCCGCTTGGCCCAACGTTTGGGCACCAGCGCGCCTACCCAGGCGCCAACCTCTACAGCCCCGGCCGTTGATGGCGCCGCGCCGCCCAATGGGCCGGGCAGGGCCGACGCAGGCAGACGGTGCAGACAAAAATGCGCTGTTCGGGCGATGGGCGCTTGCGCCAGCATGGCCTGAAACTGTTGGCGGGTCTTCAGATGTCGGATACGCATGCGCAGCAGCCACGACCAAAGGGCCGCTAGACAGCGGCCTTCCGAGCGATGGGCCCAAGGCCTAGAGGCAAAAGCATCGGGGCTGGCAGTCCAGCGCCCGACCCCTTTGCTTTTCGCGCAGCCTGTGCGCAGCCTGGTGGGGCGTCGCAGGACTGTACGGCCCCAGCGGCAGCGGCCTCTGGCATGGCTGCTGCTGGCTGGCAGTGAATCAGGACAGGCCCAGACGCTTGCGGCCTTTGGCGCGGCGTGCATTGATCACGGCGCGGCCGCCGCGGGTCTTCATGCGCACCAGAAAGCCGTGGGTGCGAGCGCGGCGGATTTTGGAGGGTTGGTATGTACGTTTCATGAGACTCACCTATGAGGAGGAAATCGATGGCCCAAAGGCCGTGCGGCAATGCCTGCTGGGCGGGCGCTGGGCTAGGGGCTGTTGAGATTGAGTGTTGCCGACGGTGTTTCCGGTCAAAACTCCACAGCTGCCGCGTTGTTGCCTTGCAGCTGCGGCTTTTGCCGCGAAAAACCACTTCGCAAACCCAATCTCAACAACCCCTAGGGCCGCGTGCGCCAGGACTGCCAACTTGGGCAAAAGGCTTGGCACAGGGCGCGCCCCAATTGGCAACCGGCGGCAGTCGGCGCTGTTTGCCAGATCAAAGCAAACCGCAGATTATCTCATGGCTTTGCTTTTTGTTCCAAACAGACCGCTGCAAAGCCCAAGCCAGGGCAGCGCGGCGAGAGCAATTGAAGGGCAGGCGATCAGACCCATGAACGCATGCCAGCCTGTGGATAACTGGTTTTGGGCAGGGGCGCGCTGCTTATAATCTGGCCCTTTTTCGCTCAGAACCTGTTGGCGATTTTGGCGCGGGTGGGCCGAGCAGCGGTTGGGATGGCTGCAAGGCGCAAACGCTGTCAGGCCCATTGGCCTGGCGCGGCTTTGCAACGCCGCAAATTGCCCCAATTCGTTTGCCTGGCGCCTGCCCGTACAGAGATGGTGAGCAGGCGCTTCAGGCGCAGGTAGCGATGGCCTGAGGCGGCTGGGCCGCCAGGGGCTGCGCAGGCGGCGCTGGGCAATGGGGTCGATGGAGTCAATGGGGCAGGGCAGGGCAGACGGGCATGGTGCAAGCAATGAAAAAAATCTCTCAATTCCAGGCGCCGCCCAGCGCGCAGCTTGGCGCCCACGAGGAGGGCGCCGCCGCGCAGCCAGTGCAGGCCGATCTGTGGCAGCGCTGCCTGGAGCGCTTGGCACTGGAGATCCCGCCGCAGCAGTTCTCCAGCTGGATCAAGGGTTTGCAGGCGAACTATCAGCCAGAGCAGGGGCGCATGCGGCTGCAAGTCTCCAACCGCGTGGCGCTGGATCACATCCGCAAAAACTATCTGGGCGCCATTGGCGCAGTGGCCCAGGAGATCAGCGGCGCGCCGCTGAGCATCCAGATCGGCCTGGCCTCGCAGGCTGGGCATGGCGCCGGTGCGGGCACGGGCCTGCCGCACCGCGCGCGCAGCGCGCCATCGGCAGTGGGCATTGCCGGCCTGGCCCAGCATGTGCAGGCGCAGGCCAGCCAGCCAAGGCCGGCCCAACCGCCGCAGGCCCAGCCACTGCCGCAGGCCCAGGCCTTGCCAGAGATGGAGTTGCCTGCTTTGGAGGAGGAGCTGCTGCTGGTCGATGAGGTGCAGCCCGTATCCGGCGAGGACGCTGCGCCCCCAACGGCGGGCGCAGCAGGCGGCGCTGGCGGCGCGCGCGCAGCGCATCTCAAGCCGCAATTGACGTTTGACAACCTGATCGAAGGCTCGGCCAACCGCATGGCGCGCGCGGCGGCGCTGCACGTGGCCCATGCGCCAGGGCAGATGTACAACCCGCTGTTCATCTACGGCGGCGTGGGCCTGGGCAAGACCCACCTGATCCACGCCGTGGGCAACCAGATGCTGACCGCGCGGCCCGATGCCAAGGTGCTCTACATCCACGCCGAGCAGTTCGTCACCGACGTGGTGCGCTCTTATCAGCGCAAGACCTTCGATGCCCTCAAGCAGCGTTACCACTCGCTGGATCTGCTGCTGATCGACGACGTGCAATTCATCGCCGGCAAGGAACGCACCCAGGAGGAGTTCTTCAACGCCTTCGAGGCCCTGCTGTCGAAAAAGTCGCACATCGTCATGACCAGCGACACTTACCCCAAGGGCCTGATGGACATCCACGAGCGCCTGGTCTCGCGCTTCGATCAGGGCCTGACCGTGGCCATCGAGCCGCCCGAGCTGGAGATGCGCGTGGCCATCCTCATCAACAAAGCCCGCGCCGAGGGCATTGCCCTGTCCGAGGACGTGGCCTTCTTCATCGCCAAAAGCGTGCGCTCCAACGTGCGCGAGCTCGAAGGCGCGCTGCACAAGGTGCTGGCCTACGCGCGCTTTAGTGGCAAGGAGATCTCGATTGCCGTGGTGCGCGAGGCGCTGCGCGATCTGCTCTCGATCCAGAACCGGCAGATCAGCGTCGAGAACATCCAGAAGACCGTGGCCGACTTCTACAAGATCAAGGTCGCCGACATGCTCAGCAAAAAGCGCCCGGCCAGCATCGCCAAGCCGCGCCAGATCGCCATGTACCTGGCCAAGGAGCTGACGCAGAAAAGCCTGCCCGAAATCGGCGAGATGTTCGGCCGCGACCACACCACCGTGCTGCACGCCGTCAACAAAGTGCGCCTGGAGCGCCAGCAGCACACCGAACTCAACCAGCAGCTGCACGTGCTGGAGCAAACCCTCAAGCGTTGAGCGCCGAGCCGCGCGCCTGCCCCGCCATGCAGCCCAGCGACACCCAGCCCATCGCCGCCATCGCCACCGCCGCTGGGCGCGGCGCCGTGGGCATCGTGCGCCTCTCCGGCCGTGGCCTGCGCCCCTGGGCCGAGCACTGGCTGGGCCGGGCACTACAGCCGCGCCACGCCCACTACCTGCCCTTTCCCGCCGAGGACGGCCAGGCCATCGACCACGGCCTGGCGCTGTTCTTTCCCGCGCCCCACTCCTACACCGGCGAAGACGTGCTGGAGCTGCAGGCCCACGGCGGCCCCATCGTGCTGCAACTGCTGCTGGCGCGCTGCCTGCAAAGCGCCGCCGCGCCCAACCCGGCCACTGGCCGCCC
The DNA here is from genome assembly GCA_030528705.1 of Comamonadaceae bacterium. Classification (GTDB taxonomy): domain Bacteria; phylum Pseudomonadota; class Gammaproteobacteria; order Burkholderiales; family Burkholderiaceae_C; genus Lampropedia. The sequence goes on from JAUMYI010000020.1 coordinate 6,814, forward strand.
CTGGCTGGCGCAGCTGCGCCTGGCCGAGCCGGGCGAATTCACGCGCCGCGCCTTCCTCAACGACAAGATGGACCTGGCCCAGGCCGAGGCCGTGGCCGACCTCATCGACGCCAGCACCGAAAGCGCCGCGCGCAGCGCCAGCCGCTCGCTCAGCGGCGCCTTCTCGCAGGCCATCGCCGAGCTGCGCGAGCGCCTGATCCACCTGCGCATGCTGGTCGAAGCCACGCTGGACTTCCCCGAAGAAGACGTGGACTTCCTCGAAGCCGCCGACGCGCGCGGCCAGCTCGCCGGGCTGCAGGCGCAGCTACGCGCCATCGGCCAGCGCGCGCGCCAGGGCGCGCTGCTGCGCGACGGCCTGCACGTGGTCATCGCCGGCCAGCCCAACGCTGGCAAAAGCTCGCTGCTCAACGCCCTGGCCGGCGCCGAGCTGGCCATCGTCACCCCCATTGCCGGCACCACGCGCGACAAGGTCGAGCAAACCATCCAGATCGACGGCGTGCCCCTGCACATCATCGACACCGCCGGCCTGCGCCAGACCGACGATCTGGTTGAACAAATCGGCGTGCAGCGCGCCTGGCAGGCCCTGGAGCAGGCCCAGGTCGTGCTGTTTTTGCACGACGCGCTGCAGGCCCACGACCCGGCCAGCCAGCAGCGCGACGCCGCCATCCTCGCGCAACTGCATGCCCGGCTGCGCAGCGCCGCCGATGCCAGCGATGCCGCGCCCGCGCCCGATGGCATGGCCGCCGTGCCCATCGTCCACGTCTGGAACAAATGCGACGCCGCCAGCGGCTTTTGCGCCGCCCAGCCCGACGCGCTGCTGATCTCGGCCAAGACCGGCCAGGGCCTGGACGCGCTGCGCCAGCGCCTGCTGCAACTGGCCGGCCATGAAACCGTGGCCGAAGACGTCTTCATGGCCCGCGCCCGCCACGTGCAGGCCCTGGCCGAAGTCGGCGAGCACCTCGCCCAGGCCCAGGCCCAGCTCGACAGCCCCGCCCCGGCGCTGGACCTGCTGGCCGAAGAACTGCGCCTGGCCCAGCTGGCGCTGAACCGCATCACCGGCGAATTCGGCGCCGACGAGCTGCTGGGCGTGATCTTCTCGCGCTTTTGCATCGGCAAGTGATGCCGCCGCATGGGCACAAGGCCGCTGGCGCAAGCGAGGCGCTGCGCTGGGATGCCGTTTGCAGCCCCTGGCGCATTGGCAACACAAAGGCCCACAGGGCACGTGCACCTGTGGACCTTGAGCGGCAGCGGTGAGTGGGTTTTTCAGAGCCTGGAAAAATCCGGCTTGCGCTTTTCCATGAAGGCGGCGAAGGCTTCGCGGGCGGCGGGGGCTTGCAGGAGTTGGCCGAAGATGCGCGCTTCTTCGTCGATGCGCGCCAGCACCTCTTCTTGCTGGGCAGCCTTGAGCAGGCGCTTGGTTTCGCGCAGCGAGCGCGAGGGTTTGGCGGCGAGCTTGGCGGCCTGGGCCTGGGCGCAGGCGTTGGCTTCGCTGGGGGGCACGATGCGGTTGACCAGGCCCACTTCGAGCGCGGCTTCGGCGAAGAAGGGCTCGCCCAGCAGCAGGGCTTGGCTGGCGCGCTGGTGGCCCATCAGGCGTGGCAGCAGCAGTGAGGAGCCAGCCTCGGGGCAAATGCCAAGGTTGACGAAGGGCATGGAGAAGGCGGCGTTGTCGCCAGCGTAGACCAGGTCGCAGTGCAGCAGCAAGGTGGTGCCGATGCCCACGGCGGGGCCGCAGACGGCGGCCAGCAGCGGCTTGGGGAAGCTGGCCAGCGCGCGCAGGAAGCGGAACACGGGGCGCTCGGTGTCGTCGCAGGCCGGCTGCATGGCCGCGCGCTGGAAGTCCTCGATGTCGTTGCCGGCGCTGAAGACGCTTTCATGCCCCTGGATGACGGCCACGCGCACGGCCTCGTCCTGCGCGGCGGCGTGCAGCGCTTCGGCCAGTTCGGCGTACATGGCCTGGGTGAAGGCGTTTTTCTTCTCCAGGCGCGCCAGCGTCAGGGTCAGCACGCCGTTTTCGCTGTGGCGCAGGATGGTTTCGGACATGGGCTTACTCCTTGTAGTAGGCAATTTGGTGGGTGCTGGCCAGCAGCTGGCCGGCGCTGTTCCAGATGTGGCCGCTCTGGTCGGCGAAGTTGTTGCGAAATTCCTGGCCGCTGGCCTGGGCCAGCACGTAGTCCTCGCCGCTGCGCGCCAGGGTCTGGGCGTCGGCGTGGAAGTACACGGTCATGGAGACGGTGCCAGCGGGCACCTGCTTGGCGCGGCGGCGCCAGATGCGTGGGTAGAACACGTCGCAGACGGCCACCAGGGCGCAGAAGTCCAGTGCGCGGGGGGTGTTTTTGCGCACCCAGAAGCGGGTCAAGCTGTCGCTGTTTTCACTGCCGTCCCATTCGCTGGGGATGGGGCCCGCCAGCGGCACCAGGGCGTACTGGCGCAGCCAGGGGGTGAAGTTGGTGACGACGATGGGCTCTTGCGCCGGATCGGGGCCGCCTTGCACGGGGGCGGGTACATCGGTGGCCGACCAGGTGGGGCGGCGCACGGCGGTGACCAAGCTGGCGGTGGTGGCGATGATGGGCTGGCCGGATTCGGGATCATCGACCCATTGCTCGATCTGCCAGTGCTGGGTGGAACGGTTGGTGCGCACGGGCCGGGCCTGGATGCGGAACGGGCCGTCGGGCACGGGCCCGGCGAAGTTGATGGTCATGGCCGTGGGCTGGCCCAGGCATTGGGGGTGTTGCAGCGCGGCGTTGAGCAGTACGGCGGCGGTGATGCCGCCGAAGGGGCCGATCATGTTGCGGTAGGCCTCGCTGGTGTGGCCGGTGAAGCTGCTGTCATCGGCGCCGGCTTGCAGCGCGATGGCTTGGTCGAATGGGTGCATGGGCATGTTTTTGTGTGGTGGCGGTGCTTGCCCGCGATGGCCGCAGCCAGCGCCACGGCAGAGGGGCGCGGGCCGCTGGCCGCGGGGCTGGCGCATCAGCGCCTGTTCAAAGCCTTGGCGCGAGCGGGCAAAGGCTTTGAGCAGGCTTTCAAGCCAGGGCGTGCGTAGTTTGCATCAGGCTTTGCGCATTGTTTTGCGCGCGGCGCAGCGCGGTTTCGACTTCGGGCATGAGGCGGGCGAAGTAAAAGCGCGCGGTCTCCAGCTTGGCGGCGTAGATGGGGTCGGTCTCGCCGCGGGCCTGGGCGGCCAGCGCGACCTGGGCGGCGCGCGCCCACAGCCAGCCGAAGGCCATGTGGCCGACGATGCGCAGGTAGTCCACGGCCACGGCGCCGATTTCGTCCGGGTTGCGCTGCGCGCGCGCGCCGATGGCCTGGGTCAGCTCGGTCAGGCGCTCGCCCAGCTCGTGCAGCGGCAGCAGGAACTGGGCCAGCTTGGCCTCGCTGCGGTGCTCGGCGGCCCAGGCGGCGATTTGCTTGCCCAGCGCGCTCAGCGCGCGGCCCTGGTCGCCCATGACCTTGCGGCCCAGCAGGTCCAGCGCCTGCACGGCGTTGGTGCCTTCGTAGATCAGGTTGATGCGCGCATCGCGCACCAGTTGTTCCATGCCGGTTTCGCGGATGTAGCCGTGGCCGCCGAAGACTTGCTGGCAGCCGATGGTGGCGGCCATGCCGTTGTCGGTGATGAAGGCCTTGACGACCGGGGTCAGCAGCGCCAGCTGGGCATTGGCCCAGGCGCGCTGCTGCTCATCGGGGTGGTGGTGGGCCTGGTCGAGCAGCAGGCCGCAGTAGCTGCCCAGCATGCGCGCGCCTTCGGCCCAGGCCTTGGCAGTGAGCAGTTGGTGGCGCACGTCAGGGTGCACGATGATGGGGTCGGCGGGTTGCTCGGGCGCCTTGGGGCCGCTGAGGCTGCGCATTTGCAGGCGCTCCTTGGCGTAGGCCAGGGCGTTTTGGTAGGCGATCTCGGTCAGGCCCAGGGATTGGTTGCCCACGCCCAGGCGGGCGGCGTTCATCATCACGAACATGGCGGCCAGGCCTTTGTGGGGCTCGCCCACCAGGTGGCCGACGGCGCCGTCGAGTTGCAGCTGCGCGGTGGCGTTGCCGTGGATGCCCATCTTGTGCTCGATGCCGGTGCAGAAGATGCGGTTGCGCTGGCCGAGCTGGCCGTCCTCACCGACCAGGTACTTGGAGACCACGAACAGGCTGATGCCCTTGCTGCCCTGCGGCGCATCGGGCAGGCGCGCCAGCACCAGGTGCACGATGTTCTCGGCCAGGTCGTGCTCGCCGGCGCTGATGAAGATTTTGTTGCCGCTCAGCAGGTAGCTGCCGTCGGCCTGGGGCTCGGCCTTGGTGCGCAGCAGGCCCAGATCGGTGCCGCAGTGCGGCTCGGTCAGGCACATGGTGCCAGTCCACTGGCCGCTGGTCAGCGGCGGCAGAAACCGCTGCTTGAGCGTGTCGCTGCCGTGCGCCAGCAGGGCCTCGTAGGCGCCGTGCGACAGGCCGGGGTACATGGTCCAGGCCTGGTTGGCGCTGTTGAGCATTTCGTACACGCACTGGTTGAGCACGAAGGGCAGGCCCTGGCCGCCGTATTCGGGCTCGCAGGCCAGCGAGGGCCAGCCAGCCTCGACGTACTGGCGGTAGGCGCTTTGGAAGCCCTCGGGGGTCTTGACGCTGTGGCTGGCAGCGTCGAACTGGCAGCCCTGCGCATCGCCAGGGGCATTGGTGGGCAGCACGACCTCGGCGGCGAACTTGCCCGCTTCTTCCAGCACGGCGTTGAAGGTGTCCTTGTCCAGCGAGGCATAGCGTGGCAAGGCGTTCAGGGTGTCGATGGCGCCGAACATTTCGTGCAGCACGAAGTGCATGTCACGCAAGGGCGGGGTGTAGCGCAGGCTCATGGGGGGCTCCTTCAGTCAAGAGGTGGGGATGGGTGAAACAAAAAAGAAAAAAGGGGGAAGACGGGCGCGCCCTCAAGGGGGCTGGTGCGGCGCCGGCGCATGGGCTGCGATCAGGCGCTCAAACCCGCGCTGGGCATAGTCCAGCGCGGCCCGGTTGCGCAAAAAACGCACTTCGTAGTGCAGCGCCAGCACCAGCGCATGGATCTCGAACACCAGCTGGGCAGGGGGCAGGTCGGGCCGCAGATGGCCGGCGGCCTGGCTTTGCGCCACGGCGCGCTGCAGCGCGTCCATCCAGCGGCGCACCGAATGCTGCAGGGCCTGGCAGACGGGGCCGGGGCGGTCGTCGAAATCGACCGCGCCGCTGATGAACACGCCCGAATCCACGCCGGAGACGGTGTGCTGCATCCACAGCTGCACCATGCGCTGCAGCCGCGGCAGACCGTGGGGCTGCTCCAGCGCGGGCTGGAACACGGCCTGCGCAAAGCCTTGGCGATATTGCTCGATGACGGCAATCTGCAACTCCTCGCGCGAGCCGAAGTGGGCAAACACGCCGGACTTGCTCATGCCGGCCAGCTCGGCCAGCGCACCGATCGACAGCCCCTCCAGCCCGACCTGGGCCACCAGGCGCAAAGCCGCATCCAGAATGCTCTGGCGGGTTTGCTGCCCTTTGTGGGAGATGGCTGCAGAAGCATTGCGGGGGCGCACACTGGTCATGGTTGGGGTGGAAAAAGCACGGTCGTGCTATTTTAGGGACAAAGCATGGCCTGTACAGCCCGGCTGCGCCAAGATCAGTGAAAACCTGGATGCCCAGCGCCTGGCTGGGACAGACAATCGGGCGGCCTGGGCGGGCCCGGGGCAAGCTTTTTACCGAGAGATCACCCATGACTTCTTCCATCGAGTCGGCGCGGCAAAGCCTGGGCCAGATGCAGCAGCGCCTGCAGCAATTGCGCCAGCAGCCGCAGCAGGCGGGGGACTTCAGCCAATGGGCGCTGGCGCAGTCTGATTTGCTGGGTGCATTGCCGGCGCAGTTCGGCGCTGTGCTGCGCGACCTGCTCAACCGGCTGGAGGCTGGCGCGATGTTTGCCGAGGACAGTTGCTCCTTCAGCCAGGCAGAGCTGCACCAAAGCCTGCAACTGTGGCTGGACAAGGCCGGCGAACGCCTGCAAGCCCAGGGCAGGTTTTGACAGGTTCGGGCTGACACGCTGGCGTGTTGCGCCCAAAGAAAAAGGAGCGCCTGTGGCGCTCCTGTCGATGTCAGCCGCTCAAGCGCCAGGCGCTCAATCGAGCTTGACGCCCGAGTCTTCGACGATGCCCTTCCAGGTGTCGTAGTCTTGCTTGAGGAAGGCGCCGAATTCGGCGCGGCCCATGGCCTTGGGCTCGGCGCCTTGCTTTTGGATGGCCTGGCGCACCTCGTCGTTGCTCAGCAGAGCATTGACGGCCTCGTGCATGGCATCGGCCACCGGCGTGGGCACAGCGGCCGGGGCCATCACGCCATACCAGGTGCTGACGTCAAATTGCGCCACGCCTTCGACGCCCGATTCGGCCACGGTGGGCACCTCCGGCAGCGAGGAGCTGCGCGCGGCCGAGGTCACGGCCAGCGGGCGCAGCTTGCCGGCCTTGATCTGCGCCATGGCCGAAGGCACGGAGGAGACCAGCAGCTGCACGTTGCCGGCGATCACGTCCACCAGCGCAGGGTTGGAGCCCTTGTAGGGCACGTGCACCAAGTCGATGCCTGCGGCGCCCTCGAACAAGTGGCCTGCCAGGTGGATGGAGGTGCCGTTGCCGGGCGAGCCGTAGGTGACGGTGCCGGGCTTGGCCTTGGCGGCGGCCACCACGTCGGCCAGGCTCTTGAAGGGCGAGTCCACGCTGGTGGAGATCAGCACCGGCGAATAGGCCACGTGGGCGATGGGCGTGAGGTCCTTGACCGGGCTCCAGCCCAGGTTCTTGTACAGCCAGGGGCCGATGACCAGGTTGTCCTTCTGGCCCAGCACGAAGTCGTAGCCTTCGGCCGGGGCCTTGACGGCCTCGCCAATGCCCAGCGTGCCGCCCACGCCGGGCTTGTTGTCGGCCACGACGCTCCAGCCCTTGGCTTCGGTGAGCTTGCTCGAGACCAGGCGCGCTAGGATGTCGGTGCCGCCGCCGGGTGGGAAGGGCACGATCATGCGGATGGGCTTGGCGGGCCAGTCTTGCGCGCCGCTGGCCTTGGCATCCTGCGCGGCGGCAGGCGTCAGGCCGATCAGGCAAGCCAGGCCGATGGTGGAGCCGAGCATCAGTTTCTTGAACATGGCAAATCTCGCTGAGTGTAGGTGGTGGCGTGAGGGATGGGGGCGCACGCCGCGCAGAGGTGCGGCGCGACCAGCGCGCTAGCTTACACAAGAAAAGAGCAGGAAAAGGGCAGCAGGGCAAGTGGCCAGGCCGCTGCTGTGCCGCCTGCGGCCAGGGGCTCTCACACCACCAGCTCGTTGAGCGCCGGGGCGCTGCCGCCGTGGGCCTTGAGCGGGCGCTTGAACAGCACGACGAAGGCGTTGCCAGCGACTTCGCCGCGCCCGGCCGTGGGGCGCTCGATGCGCTGGTAGCCGATGCTGGCGCCATGGCGCTCGCACAGCTCCTGGCACAGGAACAGGCCCAGGCCTGAGGAGCGGCTCTCCGACGAGAAAAACGGCTCGAACAAGTGCTGTTGCACGGATTTTTCCAGCGGCGCGCCGTCGCTCCAGACCGTGAGCATGGCCTGGCCGTTGGCGCCCAGTTGCGTGAAGACCTGCAGCGAATCGGCATGCGGCCCCATGTAGCGCAGTGCGTTGTCCAGCAAGTTGACGAGGATGCGGCGCAAATGGTCGCGGCCAAAGGCCACGTTGGCGGCGCCGGCGGCCAATTGCAGTTGCAACTGGCGGCGCTGCGGCTCGTGGCGCTGCCAGTCCTGCACGCATTCGCGCACCCATTCATCGAGCGCCAGCACCTCGGCATGGTCGGCGGCGCTGGCCTGGCGCTGCACCCGCGCCACGTCCAGGATGTCCTCGGCAATGCGGCGCAGGCGCTCGGCGTTCTGGCGGATCATCTCGGTCAGCCGCTGGGCGGCGGGCTCCTGCAAATCCTCGGCCAGCAAGGTGTTGGCCTGGATGATGGCGCTGAGCGGGTTGCGGATCTCATGGGCTACGGCGGCGGACATGCGCCCCATGGAGGCGAGCTTTTCCGTGCGCACCTGGGCCTCGACCTTGCGCAGATCGCGCAAGAACATCACGCAGTGGGCGCTGGCCGCAGCGTGCGCGCCGCGCCTGGCCGTGGGGCTTTGCGTGATCCAGGAGCGGGCGTGGATGCCCACCGGGCTGGCGCCCGGCGGCAGCAAGTTCAAGTCCGCCACTTGCGGCGCCTGGCGCCGCATGGTGACCTTGGCCATGGCCACCAGCGGGTGCCAGGCAGGCTGCTGGCTCAGATCCAGCGGCATGCGGCTGTCCGGGGGCAGGCCCAGGATGTCCAGCGCGGCCGGATTGCTCGAATGCACCACCATGGCCTCGTCAATGACCAGCACGCCATCTTCCAGGTTGCTGATGACCAGCGCGTTGACCTGGCTCTGGCGCAGTGCCGCTTCGCGGCTTTTGCGGCCCTCCTGCTCCTCGCCCAGCAGGCGCGAGGCCATTTGGTAGACCAGCAGGCCCAACATGAAAAAGCCCAGCGCGGACAGCACGGCTTGCAAAATGAGCTGGGAGCTCACTGCCGTATCGCCTGGCCAGAGCATGGGCCAGGCCAGTACGGCAAACACCCCCAGCATCGTGGCGATCAGCACAATGAAATTGCCCAGCGCCGCGGCCATCAGCACGGGCAGGCCCAGCAACGGCAAAAAGCTGAAGTCGTTGCTGCTGTGCCAGTGCAGCAGCAAGCTGCAGAGCACGATGTCCACGGCTAGCGTAAACAGCCAGTGCAGGCCCGGCGCGCGGCGTGGCTGGCATGGGCCCAGCAGCCAGCGCGTCAGCGTCGTCAAGAGCGCATAGCCGCCCCCAAGCCAGAGGGACGCGGTATTGGCCCGGCCAGTGATCAGGCCCTCTGTGCCCAGCAGAAACAGCAGCGCCAGCGCCAGCATCAGCCGGGCGGTCAAAAAACCGCGCCACAGGCGCTGGAAGGGGCCGGGGGTGGCTTCGCGGGAGCGGGACAGCCCCCATGCAGTGCGCCAAAAACCCATGTTTCAGCCCTCTTGATCCAATTGCCGGGCCAGGTGGCGATGCTCGCGGCACAGGTGCCCGCGCCCGCATGGCGTGGCCAAGCGCCGATCCAACTGTGCGCCGCACACCTGGCAAGGCACCATGGCCATGGGCGGCGGCGCTTGCGGCGCACGCTGCTGCAGTGCGGCGCTGCCGCGGCGCAGCCAAGCCCAGAGCAGCACGGCGGCGGCCAGCACCAGGCCGGTCAGAAGAAGTTTGTGCAGCATCGGGAAATCGTCCGGTTTCGATCTGGCAGTCGGGTGCTCAGCGCCTGAGCAACACCTCGGTGACGAAGCGCGAGCCCACGTAAGCCAGCAGCAGCAGCAGCGCCCCGGCATTGAGCAGGCGCACGGCTTTTTTGCCGCGCAGGCCCTGGCGCCAGCGCGCCCACATCAGCGCCGCAAAGGTCAGCCAAGCCAGGGCTGCGAAGACCTCCTTGTGGCGCCAGGCCCAGGCCCGGCCATAAGCTTGCTCACCAAAGAGCAGGCCGGCGACCAAGGTGGCCGTCAGCAGCGCAAACCCCGCCTGGGCGAAGCGAAATGTCAGGCGCTCCAGCGCCAGCAGCGGCAGCTCGGCGCCGTGCTGGCCGTCCAGGGCGCTGCTGGCCGTGCGCATGCGCTTTTCGGCGCGGCGCATCAGCCAGCCATGCGCCACGGCTGCGGCAAACAGGCCGTACGAGGCAATGCCCAGGGCCAGATGCACGGCCATCCAGGGGCTGGCCTGTTCATTCAGTGCCTGCCCTGGAAACAGCGCGCCGATCAGCACCGACAGCGCGCCCAGCACCATCAGCCAGCGTTGCGCCGGCAGGCGCGGCAGGACTTGGTGTTCGATCGCATAGACCGTCAGCACCAGCCAGCCTGTGACGGACAGCGCCGGGCCAAAGCCGAAATGCAGACCATGCCGTAGAAATCCCAGCGCGATGACCAGCAAATGCAGCAGCCAGGCGGCCAGCAGCGCCAAGCGCGGTGGATGGCCCTGGCCGCGCAAGGCCAGCGCAGCCGTCAACAAATACGCCGTGGCCGCGGCAATGGCCAAGGCCATGGGGGGGCCTGCAGGTGCGCTGGGTACAATCATGCGCAAAGTGTACTGCGCTGCTTGCGCGCCCCGTGGCGATGCCATCCGCACGTGGCATCGTCACAGGTGTTTGGGCCTTGCGGCACGTCAACAACCCCCAGCCCGCACGCCCGGCGCCCGCCGATGCCGCCGGGCTTTTCCTATGGAGAATCTCGACCATGGCATCTGCCCTGAGTGACAAGCTCTCGCGCCTCGTCAAGGAGATGCGCGGCCAGGCCCGCATCACCGAGGCCAATGTGCAGGACATGCTGCGCGAAGTGCGCATGGCGCTGCTGGAGGCGGACGTGGCCTTGCCCGTGGTGCGCGACTTCATCGCCCGCGTCAAGGAAAAGGCTCTGGGCCAGGAGGTGGTGGGCTCGCTCAAGCCCGGCCAGGCGCTGGTGGGCATCGTCAACCAGGAGCTGGCCGCTACCATGGGCGAGGGCCAGGCCGAGCTGCGCCTGAACGTGCAGCCGCCGGCGGTGATCCTGATGGCTGGCCTGCAGGGCGCGGGCAAGACCACCACCACGGCCAAGATCGCGCGGCTGCTGCGCGAGCGCATGAAGAAAAAGGTGTTGACCGTCTCGGGCGACGTGTACCGCCCGGCGGCCATCGAGCAGCTCAAGACCGTCACGGCCCAGGCCGGGGCCGAGTGGTTTGCCAGCACGCCCGAGCAAAAGCCGCTGGACATCGCCCGCGCCGCGCTGGATTACGCCAAGAAGCATTACTTCGATGTGCTGATCGTCGATACCGCCGGGCGCCTGGCCATCGACGAGGTGCTGATGGAGGAAATCAAAGGCCTGCATGCGGCGCTGCAACCGGCCGAGACGCTGTTCGTCGTCGATGCCATGCAGGGCCAGGATGCGGTGAACACCGCCAAGGCCTTCAGCGAGGCGCTGCCGCTGACGGGCATCGTGCTGACCAAGCTCGATGGCGACTCGCGCGGCGGCGCGGCGCTGTCGGTCAAGCACATCACCGGCGCGCCCATCAAGTTCGCCGGCGTGAGCGAGAAGATCGACGGCATCGAGCTGTTCGACGCCCAGCGCCATGCCGGGCGCATCCTGGGCATGGGCGACATCGTGGCGCTGGTCGAGCAAGTCTCGGCCGGCGTGGACATGCAGGCCGCGCAAAAGCTGGCCGAGAAGGTCAAGAGCGGCGATGGCTTCGATCTGAACGACTTTCTGATGCAGCTGCGGCAGATGAAGCAAATGGGCGGCCTGTCCTCGCTGATCGAGAAGCTGCCCGGCGAGCTGGCCGACAAGGCCGGGCAGGTGGACATGGCGCGCGTGGAGAAGGACGTGCGCCGCAAGGAAGGCATCATTTGCAGCATGACGCCGCAGGAGCGCCGCCGCCCCGAGCTCATCAAGGCCCAGCGCAAAAAGCGCATTGCCGCCGGCGCCGGCGTGCAGGTGCAGGAGGTCAACCGCCTGCTCAAAGAGTTCGAGCAGATGCAAGGTATGATGAAAAAAATGAAGGGCAGCGGCATGCTCAAAATGATGAAAAAGCTCGGCGGCGTCAAAGGCTTGCTGGGCGGCGGGGGCATGCCCAAGCTGCCGTTTTGAACAGGCCCAGCCCGTGCCCATATCGTGCAAGCCCTTGCGGGGGCTTTTTGCGGGCGCGCTGGCTGCGCGCTGCCACGGGCCTGCGCGGCCTGCCCGTTTTCTGTGATTGCCTATGAACCAGTTTCCACCCATTCGCAAGGCCGTTTTCCCCGTTGCCGGGCTGGGCACGCGCTTTCTGCCAGCCACCAAGGCGGCGCCCAAGGAAATGCTCAACGTAGTGGACAAACCCATCATCCAGTACGCCGTCGAAGAGGCCTACGCCGCAGGCATTCGCCACATGGTGTTCGTCACCGGCCGCAGCAAGCGCGCCATCGAAGACCATTTCGACACCGCCTATGAGTTGGAAAGCGAGCTGGAGGCGGCCGGCAAGACCGCCTTGCTGGAGTTGGTGCGCAGCGTGCAGCCCAGCGACATGGTGTGCACCTACGTGCGCCAGCCCCGGGCGCTGGGCCTGGGCCATGCCGTGTTGTGCGCCGAGCCGCTGGTGGGCCAGGAGCCCTTTGCCGTGCTGCTGGCCGACGATTTGATGACCGGCCGCAACGGCGGCCCCAATGTGCTGATGCAGATGGTGCAGGCCTACCAGCGCAGCGGCGCCTCGATCCTGGCGGTGCAGCAGGTGCCCGAGGACCAGGTCTCGCGCTACGGCATCGTGGCGGGCACGGCGCTCGATGCGCAGACCACCCGCGTCGAGCGCATCGTCGAGAAGCCCCAGCCCGAGCAGGCCCCTTCACGCCTGGCCGTGGCCGGACGCTACATCCTCTCGGGCGCGATCTTTGATGAAATCCGCCGGCAGCCCAAGGGCGTGGGCGGCGAAATCCAGCTCACCGATGCCATCGCACAGCTGCTGCGGCACCAGCCCGTGCATGCGCTGGCCTACGAGGGCAAGCGTTACGACTGTGGCAGCAAGGAGGGCTTTTTGCAGGCCACGGTGGAAATGGCCTTGCAGCACCCGCAAATCGGGGCGTTCTTCCGCGATTACCTGAGAAGCTGTTCAAAATCTCTGCACGGCGGGCAATGAAGCGGGTTGGGGCGACTTGCAGCCCATCGCAAACCGCTTCTTGCCCATTCGCACCGAGATTTTGAACAGGCTCTGAGCCAGTTGCCGCTGTCCGGGCCAGCCGGGCGCTGAGGCTTGGCCCAGGCTTTGACAAGGCGCAGCCGTCGCCACCCCAAATAACAAGCCCGCCGGCAGTGCTGCCGGCGGGCTTGTCGTTTCGAGCCAGGCGTTGCGGCCCGCCCCGATCAGTGGTCGTGATCGTGCTTGGACTCGAAGGTCAGCGAGGACATCATGCTCACCGTATCGGCCTGGCTCTTGTCGGTGTGCGCCACGCTGTGCTCCACGGCCAGGGCGTTGAAGCCTTCGCGCGCCACCTTCAGCTCGGCGCGGCCTTGGGCATCGGTGGTGACTTCGTCGGCATCGTGGTCGAAGAAATCGACGCTGACTTTGGCGCCGGCCAGGGGCTTGCCCTCATAGAGCACCTGAACGCTGAGCTTGTCGCCTTCCTCCAGCTTGGCAGGGTTGACGGCGGGCACGATCTCCAGCGCATAGCCCAGGGGCTTGACCGGCTCGCGCGCATTTTGGTAGCTGACCGAGTACATCACCCCCAGCAGCGCCTTTTCCACCTTGGTTGGATCGGCTGCGGCGCTGCGCGGTTGGTTGTGCCACTTGCCGTCCTGGCCCTTGTGCCAGAAGCCGCTGCGCAGCGTATAGCCCAGCACGCCGGGCTTGTCGGCCTCCAGCGTGGCATAGCGATTGCCTTGCGCTACGACCTTGACCTCTATGGCATTGCCATTTTTGAAGGCGCGCGCGTCGATCACCTTGGCCGGGTCGTAGGCATCGGTGTCTGTTGGCTCGTGGCCGTACATCACGGTGCTCTCGCCGTGGACGTGGGCCAGCCAGGTGCCGTGCGCATGCGCTGCGCCAGCCAGCAGGGCCGCGCCGGCCAGCGCCAGCGTGGCCAGCGGAAGACGGTGCCAAGTGCGGTGGATCATGAGTGACTCCTTTCAATCTGGTAGATGAGAATTGATTTCATTCATAATGATGCCTGAAAAATTCATTGGTTTTGCGCTGATGCAGGCCATTTGTTTGCTTCAAGGACATTCACACCATGTTCACCACTGCTTTTCACCCAGGGCCGCTGCGCCCACTCGCCTGGGGCCTGTCGCTGGCCCTGCTGCTGGGCGCTGCATCGGCGCTGGCCCACGCGCCGCGCCTGAAGTGCCAGCCCGATGGCAGCGCGCACGTGCAGTGCGAGGGGGGCTTTTCCGACGGCAGCGATGCCAAGGGCGTGGAAATCTCCGTGCTCTCCTACGAGGACAAGCCGCTGTGGAAAGGCGCGCTCGATGCCCAATCGCGCGTGCGCTTTGAGCGCCCCAAGCAGGACTTCTACGTGCGCTTCGAGGGCGGCGAGGGCCATACGCTGGAAGTCGATCAGGATGACATCCGCTGAGGCCTGCGCGGCGCTGCCTGGCGGCTGCGTGCAGCAGGTGCCGCCTGCCAACGCGCGCCATGAGGCGCGCTGGGTGCTGGCCACCGCTGCCCTGGTGGTGGCGTGCAGCGCGCTGGTGGTGCTGTGGCACCACCAGCGCGGCCCCGGCCACACGGCCTTGCAAGCCCACCGGGTGGATTTGGCGCTGGATCTCTCCGCCGCCGAGCAGGGCAGCTACACCGATTTGCAGGCCGCGCTCGATGAATGGCTGGCCGATGGCGCCAAGCTGCCCCCGCCCGAGCCTGGGCATTGGGCCAGCGAGGGCTGGGCGCCGTTCGCCAACGATTTGGCCGCCCAGCAGCGCGGCCCGCGCCAGTGGGCGCTGCTGCACAGCCAGGGGCGCTACGCCTACCTGGGCCTGCCGCTGCCTGCGGCCAGTGCAAGCGCCGATGCCCCGGCGCGCGCCTTGCTCTGGCGCCTGCCTGCCGCAGCGGCCGATGCCAATGCCAACGTGCTCGATGTCTGGCTGCATGCCGCGCCCGCCGAGCAAGCCGCCGGGGCGCTGGACGATGCCAGCCTGATCGAGCAGGGCTGGCGCCAGGTGGCCGCGCACCTGCACGCCCATTTGCATGGGCAGCCGCAGCCAACACCGCAGAAGCCGCCGCCCCAGGCGCACCGCCATTGAGGCAGGCGCGCCGCTGGCAGCACGGCTTGGCACGGAGCTTTTTCCTCCTTGTTCTTTCACTTCTTTTTTGACGCTGGCATGAACGCTTTGCCACCCCATCTCCTCCCCCGCGCGCCGCAGTCTGGCGCGCCTGCCATCACCCGCCGCCGCGCCGCCGCCAGCCTGGCGGCGCTGGCCGCCAGCGCCTGTCTGCCGGCCCGTGCGGCCCATGCGGCCAATGTGGACAAGCCCATGCGCGTGGGCATCACGCTGCACCCGTATTTCAGCTTCGTCAGCCACAT
>JAUMYI010000305.1 GCA_030528705.1 Comamonadaceae bacterium
ATTACGGCTTTCGCCTGCCCAGCGCGCTGGACAACCGGCCGCTGAAGTTCGCCGAGTTCGAGCAGCGCATGCGCCAGGTGGTGTTCGTCTCGGCCACGCCTGCGGCCTATGAGCAGCAGCACGCCAGCAAGGTCGTCGAGCAAATCGTGCGCCCCACCGGCTTGGTGGATCCGGAAATCGAAGTGCGCCCGGCGACCAGCCAGGTGGACGACGTGCTGCAGGAAATCCGCAGCCGCGTGCAGCAGGACGAGCGCGTGCTCATCACCACGCTGACCAAGCGCATGGCCGAGCAGCTCACCGATTACCTGACGGAAAACGGCGTCAGGGTGCGCTATCTGCACAGCGACGTGGACACCGTCGAGCGCGTGGAAATCATCCGCGACCTGCGCCTGGGAAGCTTTGACGTGCTGGTGGGCATCAACCTGCTGCGCGAGGGGCTGGACATCCCCGAAGTCTCGCTGGTGGCCATTTTGGACGCCGACAAGGAAGGCTTTTTGCGCGCCGAGCGCAGCCTGATCCAGACCATTGGCCGCGCCGCGCGCAACGCGCGCGGCAAGGCCATCCTCTACGCCGACCAGATGACCGACTCCATGCGCCGCGCCATCGACGAAACCCAGCGCCGGCGCGACAAGCAAATGGCCCACAACCAGGCCCAAGGCATCACGCCGCGCACCATCCGCAAGCAGGTGCGCGACCTCATCGACGGCGTGTACAGCGAAAAGGCCGATCGCCAGAAACAAGCCCAGGCCCAGCAGACCGCCTACGCCGGCGAGTTGCTGGAGATGAGCGAGAAAGAGGCCTCACGCGAGATCAAGCGGCTGGAGAAGCAAATGCACGAGCACGCCCGCAACCTGGAGTTCGAGCAGGCCGCCGCGCTGCGCGACAAGCTGGCCCAGCTCAGGCAGCATCTGTTTGGCGCGGGCTGAGCGGGCAGGCGTCGTATGCGGGGCTGCGCCGCCTCAATCGGTATGGCAGCGGCGCGCGCGGCGTTGCAGATGGCGCTGCGCGGCCCACTGCATGGCCAGCGCCAGGCGGCGCAGCCCGCGCGGCGTGCCGGGCGCTGTGGCTTGCGCCAGGCCTGCGGGCAGGCCAACTTCCTGCGGCGCACCGCTGGCGCCTGGCTGGGCATAGGCATTGGAGGAATCGGCAGGGTTGAGGGCAAAAGCAGGCATACGGGTCGTTTGGGCAGAGTGTGGATGACAAGCCTCAAGCATCCTCGCCCTGTGTGAAATGCTTGCGCGGCCACTGTGCGCTGTAGATGAAGCGCCGCGTGTGCTCATGGTCAGAGCCGCGGCGGGCAGCAGCGCCACCGCCCGTCACCGCCTGCTACCGCCCGCCACCGCCATGAAATTGACGCGCAGCGCACAGAATTTCCCTCTGGGCGTTGAAATTCGGCATGGAGCTGGTGTTTTTGGGCAAAACTGTGCAGCTGCTGCGTTGAAAATGCTTGCAAGCTGCCCGCGCCTTGCGCGTGTGTCGTCTTGCATCGGCGTTTTTTGCCTCGCAAAGCCGTTTGGCAAACCGAGTCTGAACCCCCCCTTGTTTTTTCAGGAGTTTTTCCCATGTCTTTTTCTTCGATCCGCCTGGCCCATCGTCTGCCCCGCGCGGCCGCTGCCGCGCTGCTGGGCCTGGCCGCTGCTGGCGCTGGCTTGGCGCAAGCGCAGCAATACCGCCTCCAGGAGCTGGAGATCAGCGCCCCGCACGCCCGCGCCAGCCGCCCGGGCGTGCCCAATAGCAGCGCCTACTTTGCCGTGAGCAACCATGGCCAGCAGGCCGACCGCCTCGTCAGCGCCTCATCCCCAGCGGCCGAGCGCACCGAGCTGCACGACATGAAGATCGAGAACGACGTCATGCGCATGTTCCAGGTCGAGGGCATCGAGCTGCCCGCTGGCCAGAGCCTGACGCTGGGCCAGGGCAACAAGCTGCACGTCATGCTGATGCAGCTCAAGCAGCCGCTGCAGGCCGGTGACACCATTGCGCTGACGCTGCAGTTCGAGAAGGCCGGCTCCATCGACATTCAGGTGCCGGTGCAGGAGCACAAGATGGGCGGGCACGAGCACCACGGCCACGGCCACGCTGATGGCCATGCCGAGCACGGCAAGGGCCACGGCCACAGTCACGGCCATTCGGGCCATGACGGCCACGGCAAGGCGCATTGATGCGAGCGGCTGCAGCGAGCAGCCAACGGCCGACAATGGCCAATACAGCAAAGGGGGCCTTCAATGGCC
>JAUMYI010000306.1 GCA_030528705.1 Comamonadaceae bacterium
CTAAAACGGCACCAGCAATGCCGCCAGCAGCAGGGGCAGGAACAGCCACCAGCTGCTGCGCTGCAGCAGGTGGTAGGCCAGGTGGATGAGCAGGCCCACCAGCAGCAGCGAGGGTTTGCGCAGCATGAACAACAGCACCAGCAGGACCAGGGTTTGCTCCAGCAGCATGCGCGGGTTGCGCCGGCTGGCGCGCTGCGGGTCTGCGGGCTGCTGCTGGGGTTCAATCGCGCCCTGGCGCTGCGGCTGCGCGGCTGTGGGCACGGCCGCCTGCGCCTGTGCGCGCCGTGCCTGGGCTTGCTGCTGGCGCTGCGCTTTGCGCTGCGCATCGGTGGGCTCCAGCACGGGCGCTGGCGGCTGGGCCGGTTGCCACCAGTGCGCCCAAGGGGCTTGGCCGCGGGCGCTGGCGCGGCGGAAGGCGCTGCGCCCGCCGCCAGCGCGCGGCGCATTGGCCGCGCTTGCCGATACCGGTTGGCGCGGTGGCGATGGCTGCGGCTGCGCCGGGGCATGGGCCGCAGCGCGCAGGGCCTGCACACGCTGCAGCCAGGGCTGGCCGCGCTGCGGATCGACCATGTGCAAAAAGTGCGCATAGCCCAGCAGCGCGTCGAGCACGTTGTCGTTGCCATTCCAGGATTTGCCTTGCGGCCCGTCTTTTTCGACTTGGAAGACGGTGGCGCGAAAGCGCTTGAAGGTGCGGCGATCAATCGAGGGCTTGGCATTGACGACCAGGCCGGTGACTTGCTGGCGCCGGGCGCGGCGCATGACGTGCAGCTTGTCCGGGTGCAGGGTAAAGCCTTCGTCCGCAATGATCTGGCGCGCGCGCCACAGCAGTTTGCCCACCAGATGCTGGGCCTGTGCATCGGCCGAGAAGCTCAGATCGTCGGCATAGCGGGTGTAGGCAAAGCCGAGCTTGGCGGCCATGCCGTGCAGACGCCGATCCAGCCGGCGGCAAAGGATGTTGGTCAGCGCCGGGCTGCTGGGCGCGCCCTGCGGCAGGTGGCGCGCGCCGGTGGCAATGTGATAGGTCTGCCCGTCGAGCTGCACGAGCTGCGTGGGGCGCTGGGTGCACAGCAGGCCCATGATGCTGGCCAGTTGCTCGCTATAGCCCAGCGCGCGGAACACGCCCTTGATGCGCGGGTAGGCGATCGAGGGGAAGAAGTCCTGCAAATCCAGATTAATGACCACGGCCTTGCCCACGTGCGGCTGGGCATTGCTGCAAATGGAGCGCCCAGGGCGGAAGCCGTGCGCCGCATCGTGCACCGGCACTTTGCTGAGGATGTTGTCCAGCAGCCAGTACTGCAGGCGCTTGAGGCGCGGCATGGGCGCCGAGATGCGGCGCAGCCCGCCGCTTTTCTTGGGCAGGTCGAAGCTGCGGTAATGGCTGAGGCGGGCCACGGCGCGGTCGTAGGCGAGAAAGCGCAGCTCGGCCACAGAGACGCCCATGAGCTGGGCCAGCTCCAGCGGGCTGGCCGGCTGCGGCAGTTGCCAGCGCGCCAGACGCTCGGGTTGGCCTTCGCCGTGCTGCAGACCAGCGGAGACGCCCTGCCCCAGATACAGCACGCTGTGCTGGCGGCGCTCGTGCCAGCTGCGGGCGCGCTCGTAGCGCGCCTGGGCACGGGCCTGGCGCGTGGCCTCGCGGCGCTGGCGCGCGGCCTGCATGCGCTGGCGGCGCATCAGGCGCAGCGCCTGCTGCGGATCGTCGCTGCTGGCCCTCAGGCGGGCGGCCATGGCCGCCAGCGCCTGGCTCAGTTGCGCTTCGCGCTGCACCAACTCGGCCAGGGGCTCGGGCTGGGCCTGGTCGCTGGGCCAGAAGCCCAGGCGCTGCATGTCCTGCAGGATCACGGCCTCCTTGCTGCTGGCTTGGATGCGCTGGCGCAGCTGCGCGCGCGTGAGCTGCTCAGGAGGCGGGCTGGCGGAGTCGTCGCTGGTGCGGGTCATGGTATTTCAAGGCCTGTGTGACGATCCCGCGCGGGGAAAGAAGGCCAGGGCTGG
Organism: Comamonadaceae bacterium; assembly: GCA_030528705.1. Lineage (GTDB taxonomy): Bacteria > Pseudomonadota > Gammaproteobacteria > Burkholderiales > Burkholderiaceae_C > Lampropedia. The sequence continues at coordinate 1,990 of JAUMYI010000306.1, forward strand.
GCCCGTGAGGGGGGCGTACGGGCGTTCTCATCGAAGAAGCCTTCGGACTTGCGCGCTCCACTCGACGCCGATGGAGCTACCCGCCGCTGTTTGACTTCAGGGAAGTCAAACGGCAAAAGCGGAGGGTAGCGCCATCGGCACAGTGAAGAGCGCGCCAGTGACGCATGACGGAGCAAACAACGCGGATGGCGATCCACCACCCAGGATGCAAGAGCCTGGCCCGTACGCCCGGCG
>JAUMYI010000307.1 GCA_030528705.1 Comamonadaceae bacterium
TTGTCGCCCAGGCCCTGCAGCGCCACCACATCCACGGCGCCCGCGTCGCGCCCGCTGCCAAGGCTGGCACTGGGGCTTGAGCGGCAGTGCGCCCCTGCCGCCAATCCATAAGACTGCGCGGCCACAGCGCGCTGGCGAAATGGCGGCCAGTAGCCGCCACTTGAGCAGAGGCGTTGAGGTCCGAGGCCGGGATATGCGCCCGGCGGCGCACCTCCTTTTCTTGTCTCGCCAAGAAAAGGAGGCAAAAGAAGGCGACCCCACTGCCTGCGGCCCCTTCGCTGCGCTACGGGGCGACCTGTGCCGGTGCCTGGCCAGGGCGGGCACCGACACAGGCGCAGGCAGAAGGGGGCTCTGTTCGGGCCATCGCTGCGCTCGGCCCTTGGGTGGGCGCTGACACGCACCCACTTGTACTGACCATTGACAATGGCTTTGTTTGCGCCCACAAAAGCCTGTTGCCCGCTGGCCGAGCGGCTCTGCATCCCCGTTACTCTGGCAAAGGACTTCACAGCTCATGCGTGAGCTGCAGCAGCATGTCGAGGATGAAGAAGTGGTCGTCGAAGAAACGCTCTGGCATGGCGGCCGCCTGGGCGATGGGCAGCCACAGCGCGGCGCGGGCATCGTCGGCGCCGCGCACCGGCGGCAGTGCGCCGTGGCCCAGGTCGAAGTGAAAGACGTGCGTGATGGTGCGCCCGCGCAGGCTGCGGCCGGGGTGGTCGAACACGCGGCTGGCGCGCAGCGCGGCGCGCCAGGCGGCCTCGTCCAGCGCCAGCGCCGTTTCCTCGCGCAGTTCGCGCAGGCAGGATTGCCACAGCGTATCGCGCGGCTCCAGAAAGCCGCCGGGCAGCGCGTACAGGCCCTGGCCGGGCGGCTGACCGCGCTCGACCAGCAGCACATGGCCCTGGCATTGCACCAGCGCATCGACGGTCACGAAGGTCGGCGCAAATGGCGCCGCCGCCCAGGATTGGCGGTAGGCGCGCAGCATCTGCCATTCCTGGCGCAGGCTTTGGAAAACCTCTGCACTGCGCCACTGCAACAGCCATTGCGCCACGCCCGGCGGCAGGTGCGCGTGCAGCAATTGCTGCAATTGCGTCTGGGCGCTGGCGTCGGCATCGGGCGCGGTGGCGAAACAGGCTTCGCGCACCAGCGTGGCGTCGGTCTGGTTTTGGCGCGGCAGGTTCAGCAGCGCCCAGTCGGGGAACTGCGCCAGGTAGGCGCTGCTGTCGTCCTTGAAGTGGCCCACCAGCGCGATGCGCGGCGCGGCCGGCAAGGCCAGCGGCGCCAACAAGGCCTGCACGCCCTGGCGCACGGCCTGCACCCAGCGCGCCTCGTCGTAGAAGTCGCGCATGGGCAGGATGTGCACACGCTGGCGCTCATCGGGCGTCAGCGCCGCTTGCAGCATGGCCTGGCGCTCCTGCCAAGTAAAAGGGTTCTTGGGGCTGCGCGCCTGGTGGGCCGAGCCAAGCACGACAACGGCCTGCGGCGCCACGCGCAGCGCATGGCGCAGCATGGCCAGGTGGCCGTTGTGCGGCGGCTGCAGGCGGCCGATGAAGACGGCGGCGTCGTACTGGGGCTGCGGCGCGGCGCTCATGGCCCTGGCCCTCAGGCGCGCGCAGCGCCCGCACTCTCGGGGGGGACGTGGAAGACCTGGCGCAGATAGTCCAGGAAGGTCTGGTCATCGCACAGCAGTTTGCCCGGCGAGTCCGAGAGCTTGGCCACCGGTTGGCCGTTGGCGCTGGTGAGCTTCATGACGATGGACAGCGGCTCCAGCCCCATGTCATTGGTCAGCTGCGTGCCGATGCCAAAGCCGCATTGCGTGCGGTCAGCAAAGTGGTGGTAGATGCGCAGCGCCTCGGGCACGTTCAGCCCGTCGGAGAACACCAGGCGCTTGGTGTGCGCGTCGATGCGCAGCTGCGCGTAGTGCGCCAGCGCCTTTTCGCCCCAGACGATGGGGTCGCCCGAGTCGTGGCGCAAGCCGTCGAAGAGCTTGGCAAAGTACAGGTCGAAGTCGCGGATGAAGGCGTCCATGCCGACGGTGTCGGTCAGTGCAATGCCCAAATCGCCACGGTATTCCTGCACCCAGCTCTCCAGCGCTGCTTTTTGGAAGTTGCGCAGCTGCACCACGCCCAGCGCCTGGTACGTCTGGAAGTATTCGTGCGCCATGGTGCCAATGGGCACGATGCCCAGCTCCATGGCCAGGCGCACGTTGGAGGTGCCCTTGAACC
>JAUMYI010000308.1 GCA_030528705.1 Comamonadaceae bacterium
CGCCCGCCTGCACAGCCGCAAACTGCGCAGCCACGCCGACGTGGCGTTTCGCTGAACAACCGCTGCTGCCCCTACCGCATGGCCAGCGTGTTTCTGCAACGGGGGTAATTCACACACCCCCAGAAGTGCTGCCCCGTCTTGCCATTGGCGCGCTCGGCCATCTTCACCCCGCAACTGGCGCAAGTGGGGCGCCAATACTCCCCTTCAAAAGCCACCGCCAGCAGTGCGGTCTGCTGTTCGGGCGTGCGCGAGGCAATCAACTTCAGCAAGCCCGCGCCATCTTGCGCATTGATGCCATGGGCCCGGGCAAAAGCCAGCGCATCGGCCGTAAAGCGTGAGCTGGTGGCATAGGTGCCGCGCTTCAGGCCGTGCGAAGCCATCACGCCAAAAAACTCCCGCATGGCCGATACCGGCACGGGCCTGCCCTGCCAATGCTTGCACTGCACCACACTCACCAGCGCGCCGCCTGCGTGGCGCGAATGCAGCCAGATATCCACCCCGCCATCAGCGCCGTGCGATTGCGAGCGCGCCTCAAACCCCGCCTGCGCAAACAAAGCTTGCACCACCGCCTCGAAGCGCCGCCATTCGATGGCGGCGAACACTTCGGGGCTCCAGCCACTCAGGCGCTCGTGGGCAGGCATTGAAGGGCGCGCCTGGAGCCTGGGCCTCACCGATTCGCCCTCGGGCTGATCTGCCTGCCTGCCAGCCTGCAAGCCGACACCGCCCTTGGCCTGCTCGGCAACAACCGTGGCACTGCGCTTGACGGTCTTAGGCGCTGCAGCAGGCTGAAAAGCTGCGCCCCGCTGCTTGTGCCATTGATGCAGCCCCAGCAACAACAGCCCCAGGCCCAGCGCCATCCCCCCTGGCCAATGCAACGCCGCCTTCAACCCCGCCACAGCGGGACTGGAGCCTGACCAAGCGGGCACAAGCAGCAACACGCTGCCCACGATGGCCAGCCCCAGGCCAAGCTCAGACAGGCTGCGGGCTTTGGGTCGATGGCGTTTCATACATTCAAGCCGGCGGGCAGTGCAATCTGCAACGATGGGCGAGCACGGTGAGAGACAAGCCCCCTGCCCACATCAAAACGGCCGCTGGGCTTGCACGCGCCGCTCCATGTCCTCCAGCACATCGGCCGTGCGCACGTCCAGCGCCGAACACAGGCGCACCAGCATGCGCACGCTGGGGCTATTGCGCCCCAGCTCGATCAGTGAGAGGTAATTGCGATCCATCTGCGCACGCAAGGCCAGCTCCGACTGGCTCCAGCCGCGCTCCAAGCGCAGCTTTCGCAAGCTCTGCCCCAGTGCCTGATCGACCACATCGCCCATGGCCAAGCAGGATGCGACAGGAGTTGCCGGACATGCTGCATATATACTGCAAAATGAAGATACAATCGCTTGCATCTTTTTTCACTTCATCACTCCTTGCCCATTCCAGGCCCGACAAGCCCTGTCGGCAACGCTTTCTAGACTGCGCCCATCGAGTCCACATCCACACCGTTTGTTACTCATGCAGAAAGCACCCCAAGCCCACATGCCGCGCAGCGGCACACAGCGCCCCGCCAGTGAGCGGCTGGCCTACCGCCTAGCACACATCCTGGCCCTGCTGCACCAGGGCGATACGCTGGACAAGCACCAGTTGGCCGCGCAGTTCAACGTCGATGTGCGCACCATCGAGCGCGACCTGCACGAGCGCATGCACGGGCTGATCGAACGCGGCGCCAACGGGCAATGGCAGCTCAAGCCCCAGCTGCGCAGCACCATCGCCACCAACATGCTCAATGAGTACGCCGCCATGGCCGGCACCAGCGCGCTGTTTCCCGACTACAGCCTGCCCCAGCTCATCGCCCAGTTGCAAACCCCTGCGGCCCAGCGCCCGCTGCACGTGCAGCCCACCGCGCAGGAAGCCCTGCCCCGCGGCGACCGGCGCTTTGCCCAGCTGCAACAGGCCATCGGGCTGCACTGCGAATGCCTGTTCACCTACAAGAACACGCCGCGCCGCGCCCAGCCTTATCGGCTGGTGCACAAAAACGGCATCTGGTATCTGGCCGCCGTGGAAGGCGGCAGGCTGAAAAACTTCAGCATTGCCCGTATCGAGACGCTGCAGCTCGACGAGGCCACGCGCTTTGCCCCGCAGCAAAAACACCTGGACTACATCCGCCACAAAAGGGACGTGTGGTTCAGCCCCGAGACCACCGAAGTCACGCTGCGCGTGGCCCCCGAGG
>JAUMYI010000021.1:0-4800 GCA_030528705.1 Comamonadaceae bacterium
TGTAGCCGCTGTAGCCGCTGCTAGTCCAGCGTGATGCCGGCTTGCTCGATGACGCCAGCCCATTTGGCGGTTTCCTCGGCGATGAAGGCATCGGTCTGGGCCGGCGGCAGGCCTTGGGGGAAGGTGCCCATGCGCTGCAGCGTGGCCTGCACCGCGGGCTCTTGCAGAATTTGCGCCGTGGCCTGGGCGATTTGCTGCACCACGGCGTCGGGCACGGCCGCCGGGGCGATCAGCGCGGCCCAGGTGCTGCCTTCGACGCCGGCAATGCCTTGCTCGGCAAAGGTCGGCACATCGGGGATGGCCGGCAGGCGCTGCGCGCCGGCCACGCCGATGAGCTGCACCCGCCCTTGCGGGCCGCCATGCTCGATCAGGTTGGTGGGCGCATCGAGCAGCAGGTCGATGTGGCCGCCGATCAAATCGGCCAGCGCCGGCGCTGCGCCGCGGTAGGGCACGTGCACCATGTCCACCTTCGTGCGCCATTTGAGCAGCTCGGTCGTCAGGTGCGCCGAGGCCCCTTTGCCCGATGAGCCGTAGCTGAGCTTGCCCGGGTGCGCGCGGGCGTAATCGAGCAACTGCGCAGCCGACTGGAACGGCGCCTGCTTGGTCACCCCGGCCACCAGCGGCGAGATGCCCAGCAGCGAGACGCCGCGCAAGTCCTTGGCCGGGTCGTAGGGCAGCTTGGGATACAGCGTGGTGTTGACGGCATAGGCGGCGATGACGACGCCCAGGGTGTGGCCATCGGGCGCGGCGCGGGCCAGCTCGGCCACCCCGGTGATGCTGTTGGCGCCGGGCCTGTTGTCCACCACCACGGGCTGGCCCAGGCGCTGCTGCAGGCCCGGCTGCAACAGCCGCGCCATCTGATCGGTAAAGCCGCCGGGCGCATAGGGCACGATGATGCGCACCGGCCGGCTCGGCCAGGGCTGGGCGCTTTGCTGGGCCTGTGCCTTGGCCGGCTCATTGGCCTGGGCAGGCAGGCCTGGCAGCGCCAGCAGGGCCGCTGCGCCCAGCGCCCAGGCGGCCTGGGCGATGCGCGCGCCGCCGCAGCGGCGCAGTGCCCGAAACGGTGCGTGACAAGCGGTGATGATGGACATGGCGATCACTCCCCTCCCCCGGTGGTTGCTGGCCAGACGCCGCCCGCGTCTGGCGCCGGGGTCACGCCAGGCGCGGGCTTGGCCCTCTCACAGGGCTGTTCAAGAAGGGCCCGCAGGCTTGGCCGCGACCGCAGGCAGCTTGAGCACGCCCTGCGCCTGCAATTGCTGCAATTGCGCCTCGCTCATCTCCAGCAGCCTGTGCAGCACCTCGCGCGTGCCTTCGCCCAGCGTGGGCGGCGCATGGCGGATGGGCAGGCGCTGGCCATCGAGCCGGTAGGGCGGCGCGAACACCGGCACCGTGCCGGCCACGGGGTGTGGCAGCCTTTGCAGCAGGCCGCTGCGCTGGGTGCGCTCGCTGCTCAGGGCCTCGTGCAGGCCGCTGACTTCGCCGCAGGGGATGCCCTGCGCGCGCAGGCGCTGCAGCAACTCGGCGCGCGGCCAGGCCGCAATGGCCTGCTGCAGCAGCGGCGCCAACGCCTGGCGGTGGCGGGCGCGCTGCACGTTGGTGGCAAAACGCTCGTCCTGCGCGATCTGCGGGCGCTCGATGACGTGCTGGCAGAACTTCTCGAACTGGGCGTTGTTGCCCACGGCGATGATGAGCGGGCCGTCGGCGGCCTCGAACAGGCCGTAGGGCATGATGGACGGATGGGCATTGCCGTAGCGCGCCGGGTCGTGGCCCAGCTCCAGAGCCTCCAGGCCGTAGTAGCCCGTCACCATCAGGCCGCAGTCGTACAGCGCCATTTCGATCAGCCGGCCGCGGCCGCTGCGCTGGCGCTCGAACAATGCGGCCAGCACGGCTTGCGCGGCGGCCATGCCAGTCATCAAGTCCACCACGGCCACGCCAAATTTCAGCGGCGGCTGCCAGGCCTCGCCGTTGATGGCCATCAGCCCGGCTTCGGCCTGAATCACCAGGTCGTAGCCGGGGCGCGCGGCCTCGGGGCCGCTGCTGTCATAGCCAGCGATGGCGCAGTAAATCAGCCCCGGCCTGAGCGCCTTGAGCCGCTCATAGCCCAAGCCGAGCTTTTCCGCGCCGCCGCTCTTGAAGTTGTGCACCAACACATCGACCTGCGGCAGCAGCGCCTCGATGACGTGCAGCGCCTGCGGGGTTTGCAGATCCAGCGTGACTGAACGCTTGTTGCGGTTCATGCTGTTGTAGTAAGTGGTCTCGCTCTGGCCGATGCGCAGGCCCCAGTCGCGCGTGTCGTCGCCGCGGCTTGGGTGTTCGATCTTGATGACCTCGGCGCCGAAATCGGCCAGCACCTGGGCGCACAGCGGCCCGGCAAACACGCGCGAGAGGTCGAGCACGCGCACGCCGGCCAGCGGCAGGGGCTGCGGCGCGGCGGTATCTGCGGCATCCGGGGCTGCGCGCTCGGCGGGCGTGGGCTTGGCATTCATGGCCTGCTCCTCAATCGCGCGGCGCCTGGCGCAGGCGCACGAAATCGGGGCTGCGCTTTTCGAGGAAGGCACCAATGCCTTCGCGCGCTTCGTCGCGGCCCTGGGCCTGCACCATGCGCTGCGCCTCTTCTTCGAGCTGCTGCGCCAGCGGCTGGCTGGCGGCCATGCGGCACAGCGCCTTGATGTCGGCCATGGCCTGCATGGGCCCCTGGGCAATCTGCTGGCCCAGCTGCAGCGCCTGGGCCCGCGCCTGGCCCGGCGGCGTCAGCGCGTTGACGGCGCCCAGCGCATGCAGTTGCGCGCCGCTGATGCGCTCGCCCGTCAGGCACAGCTGCGTCATGCGCTGGCGCGAGAGGAACTGGGCCAGAAAGTGCGTAGCGCCGCCATCGGGGCTCAGGCCGACTTTGACGTAGGCGACGGAGAACACCGCGTCCTCGGCAGCCACCAGCATGTCGCAGGCCAGCGCCAACGACAGCCCCGCGCCGGCGGCTGCGCCTTCGACGGCGGCGATCACCGGCTTGGGGCAATCGGCGATGGCGCGCACCAGGGTGTTGAGGCGTTCGAGCTCCTCGCGACGCTGCTGTGGCGCCATGGCGTGGCGCTGCGCCAGCTGGCGCAGATCGCCGCCGGCGCAGAAGTGCCCGCCCTCGCCGGTGAGCACCACGGCGCCCACTGTGCGGTCCTGCGCGGCCTCGCGCAGCGCCTGCACCAGGCCCAGGTAAAAGCCGGGCGTGAGCGCATTGCGCGCCGCCACGTTGTTGTTGGACAGCAGCAGCACGGCGCCCTGGCGCTGGCGCAGCAGTGGCTGCTCGGTCGTGGCGGGGGTGCTCATGCGCTCTGCTCCTCAGTGGTGGCTGCGCTGGCTGCGGCGGCATTGAGGCTGGCGAAATTGCGCCCCTGCGCCACCAGCTGCTGCAGCAACTGGGCCGGCTGCCAGAACAGCGCATCCTCCTGGGCGAAGGCCTGGATGTCGGCCAGGATGGTCTGCAAGCCTTGCGCATCGGCCCAGTGCATGGGCCCGCCGCGCCAGCGCGGAAAGCCGTAGCCGCCCAGGAACACGGCGTCCACGTCCAACGGGCGCAGCGCAATGCCTTCCTGCACCACTTTGGCGCCTTCGTTGACCATGGCGGCCATGTAGCGGCGCATGATCTCATCGGCGCTGAAGCTGCGCGGCGTGATGCCCTTGCGAGCGCGCTCGGCGGCGACGATGGCCAGCACCTCCTCATCGGGCTGGCCGCTGCGCGCGCCCTCGGCATAGCGGTAAAAGCCGCGCCCGGTCTTTTGGCCGAACCAGCCTCTCTCGCAGATGCGATCGGCAATCTCCACATAGCGCGCGCGCGGGTCGCGCGTGGCGGCGCGGCGCTTGCGCGTGGCCCAGCCGATGTCGCCGCCGGCCAGGTCCGTGACCTGAAACGGCCCCATCGGGTAGCCAAAGCCGCGCACGGCAGCGTCGATCTCGTAGGGGCTGGCGCCGTCTTCCATCAGGTAGTCGGCAGCCTGCTTGTACACGGCCAGGATGCGGTTGCCGATGAAGCCATCGCAGACGCCGGCGCGCACCGGCGTTTTCTTCATGCGCGCGGCCAGCGCAAAGGCCGTGGCCACCACGTCCGGCGCGGCCTTGGCGGGCACGACGATCTCCAGCAGCTTCATGATGTGCGCCGGGCTGAAAAAATGCAGGCCGATCACGTCCTGCGGCCGGCCCGTGGCCGCGGCGATGGCGTCGATGTCCAGGTACGAGGTGTTGGTGGCCAGCACCGCGCCGGGCTTGCAGACGCGCTCGAGCTGGGCAAACACGGCCTGCTTGACGGCCAGATCCTCGAACACGGCCTCGATCACCAGATCCACGCCGGCCAGCGCGGCGTAATCGGTGCTGGCGGCAAAGCGCGCCATGGTGGCGGCCTTGGCCTGCTCGCTCATGCGGCCCTTGGCGATCAAGCCGTCGTAGACCTTCTCCACATTGGCCTGGCCACGCGCCAGGGCCTGGGCATCGCGCTCGATCATGGTCACCGGCAGGCCCGCATTCAGCGCCGCCACGGCAATGCCCGCGCCCATGGTGCCGCCGCCGACCACGCCGATGCGCTGCAGCGGGCGCGGCTCGGCGGCGCGGGCCTCGGGCACCTGCGCGGCGGCGCGCTCGGCCCAGGCCGCGTGCAGCAGCGCGGCGTGCTGGGCGCTGCTGCGCCCTTGCTCGAACACGGCCTGCTGGGCCGCCAGGGCCTGCGCCCAGGGCTGCTGCACGGCCGCGCGCAGCGCCTGCAGGATCAGGCCGGGCATTTGTAGGCTACGGCTCAGGCCACGGCTGCTGTTGCGCTGC
>JAUMYI010000021.1:4900-13049 GCA_030528705.1 Comamonadaceae bacterium
GATCAGGCCGGGCATTTGTAGGCTACGGCTCAGGCCACGGCTGCTGTTGCGCTGCGCCTGCTGCTGCGCATCCAGCGCATCCAACGCGGCCAGGGCCTGCTCGGGCGATGCCAGCGGCTGGGCCGAGGCCGGGCGCGGCCCGGCCTGTTGCGCCAGCAACTGCCCGGCCCAGGCCAGGCCAGCGGCCAGGGGCGCGTCGCCCTCGGCCAGCAGTTGATCGACCAGGCCAGCCTCGCAGGCCTGCTGCGCCGTCAGCGCCTGGCCGCCCAGCAGCCAGGCGGCGGCGGGCTCGGCGCCCATCCAGCGCAGCGCGCGCGCCATGCCGCCAGCGGCGGGCGGCAGGCCCAGCGCCAGATCGGGAAAGCCCAGCCGGGTCGCAGGCAGGGCCAGGCGGTAGTGCGCGGCCAGGGCCAGCTCCAGGCCCGCGCCCTGCACGCGCTGCTGCAGCACGGCGATGACGGGTTTGGGAAAGTCTTCAAGGCTTTGGCAGGCCGCGCGCAGCGCCGCGCCATCGGGCGCGCGCGCGGCATCGCCCTGCACGGCCGCAGCATCCAGCGCGCCATCCCAGGCCGGGCCGGCCAGCAGCAGCACGGCCTGCGTGGCCGCATCGCCCTGGGCCTGTTGCAGCGCCTGCTGCAAGGCGGCGCACACGGCGGCCTGATCGGCCAGCACCGGCGCGCGCTGCAACTGCAGCGCCAGCACCGGGCCATGCTGCTGGCGCAGCAGCGCTGCGGCGGCATTCGGGTTCTGGCAAGGGGCGAGATCGGACATGGAGAACAAACCCTTTCCTTTCGGTTTTCGGCAGACGAGCGGCCATGCTAAGGGCAAGGCATGGCAGCGGCTGTCCGCCAGCCGACAGCGGCGAGCAACGCGCTCAGCGCCGCTGCGCTGCGGGCTGGCCTGGCTGGCTGGGCAGCGGGGCCGTGCTCAGCGGCGCCAGCGGGGCGTCCAGCACTGGCGGCGGCACGGCGCATTCGCGGCCCACGGTGTGCAGCGTGCGCCCATCGCGGCGCAGGATGTAGTGGTCCTGGGTTTGCAGCGCATCCAGGCGCAGCCGGCCACTGACGAGAAAGTAATCGCTGCCGACGCTGAAATAGCGCTCGGGCAGCGCCATCTCCCCAGGCAGCAGGGCCTGGGCCATGGCCAGCGAATCGAAATGCTGCAGGCTGCGCACGGCCGCCAGACGCGCTGCGGCGCTGCCGGCGCCTTCGGGCAGCGCGGCGGCCAGCACGCGCTCGCTGGCGGTGTTGAGGTTCAGCCGCGTGCGCACCGCCGGCAGCAGCGTGATGTGCGGGCGCAGCAGGGCGATCTCGGGCTCGCTCAGGCCCAGCCAGGCCAGTTGCTCGACGCAGGTGGGCGCCAGATCGACCTCGGCCTGCAAGTCCACGCGGGTGGCCTCCAGGTAGCGCTGCGCCAGCGGCGCGGCGCGGCCTGCGCCCAGGCCCAGCTCGATGAACAGGCGCTCGAACTGCTGCAGCACCTGCGGGTCGATCTGGCCGCCATCGAGCAGGTTGGCAAAGTTCAGCCGGCCGTTGAGATCGACGATGGCGCCGGAGAAGAAGGCCTCGCCCAGATCGGCGTTGGCATCCGTGGCGATGTTGTGCTCGGCGCTCAAAAAGGTGCCCAGCTTGGCCTCGGCCAGCGGCACGGCCCAGGGCTCGTTGAAGTGGTCGCTGGGCTGACCGCCCTGGCCGACGGTGGCCGAATCGACCACGGCGTCGATGTTGAGGATGATCTTGGACCAGTCCAGCGCGCCGCGCACCAGCCAGTGCGACTGCATTTGCGCGCGCTCATCGGCCTCGGCCTGGGCGCTGCGCCACTGGCGCCAACTGGCCGCAGCCGCCACGCTGGCCAGCAGGGCCACGATCAGCATGGCCAGCAGCAAGGCCGCGCCGCGCATGCGCGCTGCGCCCGTGTGGGCGAGAGCGGGCCGCCGCCAACGCACTGCCCGGGCCGGGCGATGGGGGGGCATGCGATCGGCCATCAGCGCGCGCTCCCGAACAGCGGGCTGAGCCAGTCGCGCGTGATGCGGCCGCCAAAGCCGCTGTGCTCGGCCAGCTCCAGCTCCAGGCGAATGCCGTCGGGCAGGCGCATGCGCACGGCCGGGCTTTGGTATCGCTGCGCATTGCCCTCGCCCTCTGCGCCGCCGTTGCCAGCGCCTTGCGCACTGCCTTGGCCGTCGCCGCCGGGCGCGTCGCCCGCGCCATCGCGCTGGCCACCGTCCTGCGGCCGCCCTTCGCGCTCAAAGGGCTGATCCAACCCGCCCGCGCCCGACGGCCCGCCCCCGCCCGGGCCCGGGCCGCCGGCCCAGCCCAGTTGCTGGCTGGACAGCGGGTTGCTCCAGCGCCCTTCCAGCGCATAAAAAATCTGCCAGCGCACCAGCGGCAGCAGGCGCACGGCCTGGCCGTACTGCGACTGGCCTTGGCCCTGGGCCCAGAGCTGCGCCGCATTCCAGGCCGCCAGCCACTGGCGGCGCTGGCCGATGGGCTGCGATTGCCAGCGCAGCCAGTGGCTTTGGCCGTCGATTTGCTGCTCCGTCCAGGCCACGACGCGCAGGCTGGGCGGCTCGCCCTCGTGCACGCGCGTGCTGGCGCGCGTCAGGCGCAGCACCTTGCCATCCCAGTCCAGCGAAGTCAGCGCCGGCACCTGCACCATTTGATCCAGGTCGCGCTGCCACTGCGCCAGCGCGGTCTGCAGCAGCGCCTGCTGCTGCGCGCTGCGCTGGGCATGGGCCTGGGCGCGCAGCAGGGCGTCGATGCCGCGCCAGCTCAGCGCCGCCAGCACCGCCATCAGCGCCACGGCCACCAGCACCTCGATGAGCGTGAAGCCGCGCGCTGCGCGCCCTGCGCCTGCCTGCTGCCTGCCCGCCATCTCAGAAACGCCCCACCAGGGTCGAGAGCGAGAGCACGAAGTGCTGCGCGCTGTGCACGCGCGCATCGACGCGCCGCAGCGAAGGGTTGACGGTGCCGCTGCTGACCACCTCGACCTCGAACGCCCGCCCGGCCTGTTCGCAGCGCTCGCGCGTGCTGCCGATGGAGGGCAGCTGGGTCTGCGCCAGCAGGCGCATCTGCACCAAGGCGTTCTCGGCGCACCACTGCGCCAGCATCACCTCTTCGCGGCGCTGGGCGTTGTGCAGCAGGCCGCCTGCGGTGCGCGAGCCAGCGGCCAGCGCCACCGCCACGATGGCCAGCGCCACCAGCACCTCCACCAGCGTGAAGCCGCGCTGGCGCAGCCCACGCGCTGCGGGCCGGGGCTGGGCGCGGCGCGGCCGCATCATGGCAGGCGCACCTCGAACGGCGCCAGCCCGTCGCTGGCCACCTGCACGCGCAGCGCCGGCTGCTCGCTCAGGCTGAGCGTGATGGCCGTGGGCGTGAGAATGGGCTCGGGCCCGAGCAGCACCGGCTGCACCGGCTGGGCCAGCACGCCCGGCTGCTCCCAGCGCGTGGGCAGGTCTTGCAGCAGATGCGGGATGCGCCCCTCGAACACGAAGCCCTCGGGCGTGGGTCGCCATTGCACGGCATGGCCGCTGGCGCGCGAGTGCAGCCGCGCCGACTCCAGCAGCGCCGCCAGGCGCTCGCCCTCGCGCTCGAGCGCGCGCTGTGCGCTGTCGGGCCAGGCCAGCGCCAGCACCCCCGCCCCAACGGCGATGATGGTGGCCACCACCAATATCTCCATCAGCGTGAAGCCGCGCTGGCGGCGCAGCGCGGGCGGGCGCGGGCGGCGGCCCGGCCCCTCGGCCAGCCCGCTGGCGGCCCGGCCTGCCCTGGCTGTGGCAGGGGCTATCGCTGCCGTGTGCGCCCTGCGGCCCATACAGGCTGGCTCCTCGCGCTGGGGATTTGCACCGTCCACACCGCCCACTGGCGCTTATTGCCAGCTGCCGATGTCCGCGTCCGTGCCCTCGCCGCCGGGGCGGCCATCGCCGCCGTAGGAGAGCACGTCCACCTCGCCATAGACGCCGGGGAAGACGTACACATACGGATTGCCCCAGGGGTCGTTGGGCAGCTTGCCGTTGTCCAGGTACGGGCGGCTCCACTTGGCCGGCACCGGCTCGGTGCTGGGGCGCACCACCAGCGCCTGCAGACCTTGCTCGCTGGTTGGGTAGCGCATGTTGTCGGTACGGTAGAGCTTGAGCGCCGTCATCAGCGTATTGATGTCAGCGCGCGCGGCCGTCTGGCGCGCCTCGTCGGTGCGGCCCAGGATGCTGGGCGCCACCAGCGCGGCCAGCACGCCGATGATGACCACCACCACCATGATCTCGATCAACGTAAAACCCCGCTGGCGGTGGCCAGCAGGGCGGCGGGAAATGCTTGTCAACATAGAAAAGCCCTGGAGCTAGAACAACACGGGCGGCACAGGGGCCACAGGCTTGCCCATGCAGCACGCGACCGCACGAGGGCGGCGCCCGGGCAGCCAATGCAGGCTGCGGCGTGAATCATAATCGCAGCCCATGCGTACGCCTTTTCTCTCCTCCGCCTGGCCGCCGCGCCTGCTCACGCTGGGGCTGTGGGCCCTGGCCGCCGGCAGCGCCGCCTTCTGGCTGCTGCACCTGCCCAACCAGCAGCCCCTGGCCGATGCCGACCTGGCCCAGGCCGCCTTGCTGGCCGATGCCCAGGGCCTGAACCAACTGCTGGGCGCAGATGCCGCCGAGCCGCAAGCGGCCCCACACGAGCCGCCCGCGCCCGCCGCGCAGTACCAGCTCGTGGGCGTGCTGGCCGGCGCCCGCAGCGGGCGCGGCGCGGCGCTGATCGCCGTCAACGGCCAGCCTGCCAAGCACTACCGCGTCGGCGCCCTGCTCGACGGCGGCGAGAACCTCTATCTGCAATCGGTCTCGGGGCGCAGCGCGCAACTGGGCCCCAGCCTGGGCGGCAAAGCCCAACTGCAATTGCAACTGCCCGAGTTCGAGCCTGCCGCCCAACGCCCGGCCAATACCGCCAGCCCGCTGTACGCCGCGCCCGCCGCCCTGCCCAGCGCCAACAATCTGCCGCAGCGCCACTCCCCGCGCTCCACCCAGCAGCACGTGCCCATGCCGCCCGGGGGCTGAGTCGGGCCGAAGCCAGCGGCAACATCCATCAGAAAACGCAGGCCATCACCGGCAGGCCCCAGCCACCCGCGCCGGCAGTGCGTGCGCCAGCTCCGGCTGCTTGAAAAACCACAGCGCGCGGATCAATTTGCGCTCGCCGCCCCATTCCCGAATCGGCATGTCGTCGAACGCCACCAACTCCCAGCCCTGCGCATTTCGCGCCTGCGGCGGCGCAGCGCCAGCGGGCAGGTACTGGATGTCCTGCACGTAGTGGGCCATCTTGAAATAATCGGCGCGGCAATCGTGCCGATAACTCACCAGCGGGCCATACACGTAAAAATTGCGCAACTGATAACCGGGCTGCCCCTCCGTCCAAACGGCCATTCTGGGCGTGACCGCAGCGCCCTGGCCCTGGGCCTGCCAATGCCGCTCAATGGCCTGTGCCTGCTGGGCAAACACCCTGTTGGCCTGCTTATTGGATGGCCCCGCACCGGCGCGGCTGAATTCGTACCAATCCTGCCCGCCTGGAATCAACAAGGCCAGGTTGAAATTCAAGGAATGCTGCTCAATGCCATACACCAGCGCCAGCTGCACCAGGCCCATCAGCCCATAACCCAATGGCCTGGGCAGCACAGGTAAATACCTGAGCGCCGCCCACAACAGCACAGGGATGAGGGGCACGAAAAGGCGATACAAATACATCATGTGCACGGTGCCCGCAAACAGCCCATACGCGCCATAAAGCAGCGCCCCGGCCATCATCGCATTGAAGCCAGTTGCGCTGCGCTTTACCTTTTCATTTTCTGCCAGCTTACGCCTGCCCAATAGCAATGCCAGGGCCAATGGCAAGAGCAGCAAAACCCCCAGCGACAATTCATAAAACAACCCCTTACCCAGCGCGCCAGCAGAGGACTTGGAAATATTTTTATTGTAAAAAGAGGTGGGCAATAAATCGCCATAATGCCAATAGCACCATGCAAACCACATGGCAAACAGCGCCGCAAGAGCAACAGCCACGCCCCACACCTTGGCATTGTTTTTGCGCCGCCACAGCACGGCGCACACCAGCGGCCCCAGCAGCAGCACCATGTCATAGCGGGTGAAACCCGCCAGCGCGCACAGCACCAAAATACCCATATCGCCGCGCACGCTGCTGTCTTGCGCCGCACAGGCACAAACCACCATGATCAGCGCCAACAAAATTGGGGTTTCCAAGCCACCCAAGGTCCAGAAAACCACTGGCGGAAATGTCAGCAACAGAAACTGGTACAGGCGGGCCTTTTCAGGGCTGAAAGCAAAAATCCTGTGCGCCGCCCAGCCAGCCAAGCCAAAAACTGCGATGGCAGCCAGCAACACATAGACCCTGACCGAACCACCAGTCAGCCAAGCAAGCCCTGCCATGAAAAGCGCATGCAAGGGCGAAGTCAGCGCATTGATGGCATCTCCCTGGTTGAAAACCAAGCCAGCCCCGTGCACCAGGTTTTCCGCATAACGCGCCACAATGAATGCATCATCGGCAAAGCAGCCGTAAAACACCAAGACAAAAGCAGCGAAAAACAAAAATGAAATGAAATCAAATTTCAGCGCATTCCCCATGCCAGCACCTAAAAGAGAATAAAACAGAACGCCCCGTTGATGACGGGGCGTTCTGTCAAACGGTTGCTTCAGTGAACTGTGCTCACCGCCGCGCATCAACCCAGCGCGCGCTGGATCAGGATTTTCTGCACGTCGCTGGTGCCTTCGTAGATTTGGCAGACGCGCACGTCGCGGTAGATGCGCTCGAGCGGGAAGTCGTTGACGTAGCCGTAGCCGCCCAGCGTCTGGATGGCGGCGCTGCAGACGCGCTCGGCCATTTCGCTGGCCAACAGCTTGGCCATGGCGGCCTCGCGCAGGCAGGGCCGGCCGGCGTCACGCAGGCTGGCGGCATGCCAGATGAGCTGGCGCGCGGCCTCGATCTGCATGTCGCATTCGGCCAGGCGAAAGCCCACGGCCTGGTGGTTGATGATGGCGGTGCCAAAGCTCTCGCGCTCCTTGGCGTATTGCACCGCGGCCTCGAAGGCCGCGCGCGCCATGCCCACGCTTTGCGAGGCGATGCCGATGCGCCCGCCTTCGAGCGAGGACAGCGCGATTTTGTAGCCCTCGCCTTCTTCGCCGATGCGGTTTTCCACCGGGATGCGGCAGTCCTCGAAGCGGATCTGGGCCGTGTCGCTGGAGTGCTGGCCGAGCTTGTCTTCGAGCCGCTCGACGTGGTAGCCGGGGTTGTCGGTGGGCACGATGAAGGCGCTCATGCCTTTCTTGCCGGCGGCCTTGTCGGTCACGGCGATGACGATGGCCACCTGGCCGTTCTTGCCGCTGGTGATGAATTGCTTGACGCCATCAATGACGTATTCATCGCCCTGGCGGCGCGCGGTGGTGCGCAGCGCCGAGGCGTCCGAGCCGACCTGCGGCTCGGTCAGGCAGAACGCGCCGAGCATCTTGCCCTGGGCCAGCGGCTCCAGCCATTGGCGCTTCTGCGCCTCATTGCCGTAGCGCATCAAAATGGCGTTGACGGGGCAGTTGGTCACGCTGATGGCGGTGCTGGTGCCGCCGTCACCTGCGGCGATTTCCTCCAGCACCAGCGCCAGCGTCAGGTAATCCAGGCCGGCGCCGCCGTACTCGGCGGGCACGCAAATGCCATAGGCGCCCAGCTCCGCCAGGCCCTGGTGCACGTCGGCGGGGAAGTGGTGCGTGCGGTCCCATTGCGCGGCGTGCGGGGCGATTTGCTCCTGCACGAAAGCGCGCACGGCATCGCGGATCATGGTCTGGTCTTCAGTCAACAGCATGGGCGGGTCTCCAAGGTGCGTGGTGCCACGGAAGGCCCACACCAGCCATCACACGCGGCACGCGCGGCGCGTGGCGTGCAGTCCTTCCAAGGTGAAAACGGGCATTGTAGGGGCCGGCCTGCGCAGCTGGCTGCTACCATGGCCGCCGTTTTTTTGCCCTGCCAGCGCCCATGTCGCCCCCATCGCCCGCCAGCCACGCCCCCGCCCCACCTGCCGCCGCCCATGCGCTGGCAGCGCAGCCCTCGCA
The DNA here is from genome assembly GCA_030528705.1 of Comamonadaceae bacterium. GTDB lineage: Bacteria > Pseudomonadota > Gammaproteobacteria > Burkholderiales > Burkholderiaceae_C > Lampropedia. Next base: position 12,990 of record JAUMYI010000021.1, read on the forward strand.
GGTGGCCGCCGGGGTCGTCAATGCCCTGGTGGCCGGAGCGTTCTGGGGGCTGATCTTTTT
>JAUMYI010000021.1:13149-21509 GCA_030528705.1 Comamonadaceae bacterium
CCGCCGGGGTCGTCAATGCCCTGGTGGCCGGAGCGTTCTGGGGGCTGATCTTTTTGATCCCGCTGCTGCTGCCGGACTTCAACGCCTGGCAGCTTTCGGCCGCACGCTATCTGGTCTATGGCTGCGTGGCCGTACTGCTATTGGCGCCGCGCTGGCGCCGCCTGCACGGCCGGCTGGGCCGCCAGGAGCTACTGGGGCTGCTGGGGCTGAGCATACTGGGCAACATCGTGTACTACGTGCTGCTGGTCTGGGGCGTGCAATGGGCCGGCGCGGCGCCCACCACGCTGATCATTGGCCTGATCCCGGTGCTGGTGACGCTGTTTGGCACCAGCCGCCAAGGCGCCATCGGCCTGCGCCCGCTGCTGGCGCCGCTGGCGCTGTGCCTGCTGGGCACCGGCCTGGTGGCGGCGCAAAGCCTGTTGCAAGGCAGCCCAGCCACGGCCACGCTCAGCACCGCCCAGCGCGCGCTGGGCTTGCTGGCCGCCAGCGGCGCGCTGCTGAGCTGGTCGGCCTATTCGATCTACAACAGCCATTGGCTGCGCCGCCGCCCGGACATCTCACCGTGGGACTGGTCGCTGCTGACCGGGCTGGCCACCGGGCTGCTGTCGCTGGGGCTGGCCGTGCCGGCCTTTCTCGCCCCCTGGCTGGCGCCGGCCGCCGGCGGCGATGCAGCGCACACGCCAGCGCAGTGGCTGTACTTCTGGCTGCTGACGGGCACGCTGGCCATCCTGGCCTCGGTGGTGGGCAACAATTTCTGGAACCGCGCCAGCCGCCAACTGCCGCTGACCATGATCGGGCAAATGATCGTGTTCGAGACCGTCTTTGGCCTGATCTACGGCTTCTTGTACGACTGGCGCCTGCCCTCCACGCTGGAGTGGCTGGCCATGACGGCGCTGATCGCCGGCGTGCTGTGGTGCGCGCGCGTGCACCAGCGCCAGCATCGGGGGGCGGCATAGGGCGAGTCCCCCAGGCTGCAGGCCAGCGCATGGCCTGCAGCTACGATCTACCCCTGCCGCCATCGCCGGTGCGCCTGCCCACTTGGCGGCCCCCAGGGCTGGCGGACATGGCCGCGCCGCCAGTAGCGCCCACAGTAACGCCCAGCCAGAAAGAACCGCCATGCCAGAGCGCCTGCCCCCCTACCCCGACATGCCCGCCGCGCAGACCATCGACGCCAATGGCGCGCGCTTTTCGGTGCACGTGGCCGGCGCCGGCCTGCCCATCGTGCTGCTGCACGGCTTTCCCGAGCTGGCCTACTCCTGGCGGCACCAAATCGCGCCGCTGGTGCAGGCCGGCTGCCAGGTCATCGCGCCCGATCTGCGCGGCTACGGCCACACCGGCGCGCAAGGCGCGCTGGAGGACTACCGCATGCAGCACCTGGCGCGCGACGTGCTCGGCCTGCTGGACGCGCTGGGCATTGCCCAGGCCGTAGTCGTCGGCCACGACTTCGGCGGCGCCCTGGCCTGGGCGCTGGGGCGCGACCACGCCGAGCGCCTGCTGGGCGTGATCGCCCTGAACACCCCCTACACCCGCCGCACCGAGGACGACCTGATCGCCACACTGCGCAAACACCGTGGCCAGCAGCACTACATGGTCTTCTTCCAAACCCCTGGCCAGGGCGAAGAGCTGCTGGGCCGCGACGTGGCCGCCACCTTTTCCGGCATGATGCGCCGCCCCAACCCGGCCGCCATCGCCGCGCTGGCGCGCCAGCAGCCCGAACTGCTGCGCGCCCTGCCCGCCACGCTGCTGGGCCACACTCCGCAGCTGTGGGGCGAGCCGCTGCTCAGCCAGCACGAGCTGGCCGTCTACGTGCGCAGCTACGAAGCCACTGGCTTCACCGGCGGCCTCAACTGGTACCGCAACCTACAGCGCAACTGGCTCGACAGCGCAGGCACGCCCGACATGGTGCAGCTGCCGGCACTGATGCTCACCGCCGAATACGACCTGGTGCTGCCGCCGGCCACCGCGCGCGACATCACCCGCAACGTGCCACGGGCCCAGACCGAGCTGATCCGCAACTGCGGCCACTGGAGCCAGCAGGAGCAGCCCGAGCAGGTCAACCAACACATCATCGGCTGGCTGCGCGCCCAGAGCCTGCTGTCCGCGCAATGACACAGCAATGACACCGCCCGCGCAGCGCCATCACAGCGCCTGCTCCACATGGGCCACCATGGTGTACATGGGGCGGCGCAAACTCGGGTCAAAGGGGTTGATGTGCTGCGACAGCTGCCGCGCCTCGCGCAGCAGCAAATCGCGCACGATGGGCAGGCGCTCATCGCTCAGGCGCGAGACGTGCGTGGCGATGGACAGCGCCGCCACCACGCTGCCATTGACATCGAACACCGGCACGGCAATGCCGGCCATGCCTTCGAGCAGGCCATCGCGCTTGAAGCTGTAGCCCTGCTCGCGCGCCTGGCGCACGGCATTGCGCAGATAGACCTCGTCGTAGACGTTGTAGTGCCGGATGCGCGGCAGGTTGTAGCGCAACACCTCCTCATGCTCGGCCTCGGGCAGGTGCGCCAGGATGACCAGCGAGCCCTGCCCCACGCCCAGGGCCACGCGCCCGCCCACATCCCCGGTGAAGGTGCGCACCGGGTATTGGCCTTCGACCCGGTCGAGGCAAACGGCATCGAAGCTGGAGCGCACCATCAGCAGCACCGTATCGCTGAGGCTGGCATTGAGGCGCAGCAGCGCCGGCCGCGCCAAAGTCCGCAGATCTTGGCCTGCTGCGGCCTGCGCGGCCAGGCTGAACAAGCCCAGGCCAAGGCGGTAGAGCTTGCTGTGCGCGTCCTGCTCGACCACGCCCTCCTGCACCAAGCCTTGCAGCAGACGGTGGGCGCTGGCCTGGGTCAGGCCCAGCGCCTGGGCCAGATGGGTCACGCGCACGCCTTCGCGCTGGTGCTGGCCCAACGCCCGCAGCACGCTGAAGATGCGATGGGTTGCGCTGCGCCCGTGCTGGGCGGCAGCGGCATCCGCGCTGGCGGCGGCCTCATCCGGGCGGCGGCGCTGTGCGAGAGATCGTGTCGGTCTGGGCATGGCATGTTTCCAATCGGAAGGAACTTGAAATCAGATCGCAGAATATTTCGATGATCGGAATATTTTTATCTTACGTTCCATTTTCAGTGTTTTCACCTAATTTCTTTTGCGCAATCTGGCTGAAGAATGCAAGAAGCCTTTGGTCTTTTTCCGATCAGTGGATTCGTTCAATGAGCTTTCTGCGCCTTCATCAGCTTGGCAAACAGTACGGCAAGAACTGGGTGGTTCAGGATTTCAGCCTGGACGTTGCCCAGGGCGAATTCGTCTCGCTGCTGGGGCCCTCGGGCTGCGGCAAGACCACGACGTTGCAGATGATTGCCGGCTTCGTGCAGGCCAGCGCCGGCTCCATCGAACTGCAAGGGCGTGACATCACGCGGCTCAAGCCGCATCTGCGCGGCCTGGGCATCGTGTTCCAGAGCTACGCGCTGTTTCCGCACATGACGGTGCGCCAGAACGTGCAATTCGGTCTGGAGATGCGCAAATGCCCCGCGCAAGAGCGCCGCGAGCGGGCCATGCGGGCCTTGGAGCTGGTGCATTTGCTGCCCCTGGCCGATCGCTACCCGCGCGAGCTCTCAGGCGGGCAGCGCCAGCGCGTGGCGCTGGCGCGGGCGCTGGTGATCGAGCCGCCGCTGCTGCTGCTCGACGAGCCGCTGTCCAATCTGGATGCGCAGCTGCGCGAGCAAATGCAGTTCGAGTTGCGCGACATCCAGCGCACGCTGGGCACGACCACCATCATGGTCACGCACGACCAGGCCGAAGCCATGTCCATCAGCGATCGCGTGGTGGTGATGCAGGCCGGGCGCATCACCCAGGTGGACACGCCCCATGCGCTGTATGAAAGGCCGCGCACGCCGTTCATTTCCCGCTTTGTCGGCAAGGCCAATGTCATTCAGGCGCAGCCCATGCTCGACGCCCAGGGGCGCTGGCACGCCATTGCCGCAGACATTGTCCTGCTCGGCCCGCTGGATGGCCCGCCAGCGGGCGCGGCGCTCCCTGGCCACGGCGCTGACACGCTGACGCTGGCCATCCGCCCCGAGAAATTGCTGCTCACCCCCACCGGCGCAGGCCGCTGCCGGGGCCGCGTCACGCAATGCCTGTTCCTGGGCAGCCAGTGGCTGTACGCATTGCACACCCCGCTGGGCGCACTGATGGCCTTGTGCAGCAACGACGGCGCAGCCCCGCTGGCGCTGGGGCAGGAGGTGGGCATCGACTGGCAGGCGCACAACCTGCACGTGCTGGAGGCCCAGACATGAAAGCGCCGCGCGCGGCCAGGCGCTGGCTCCCACACTGGCAGGCCTGGGCCATGACCGCGCCGGCGCTGGCGCTGTTTGCCGCGCTGCTGCTGACGCCGCTGGCGCTGATCGCGGCCTTGTCCTTCAACGCCTACGACCCCATCGCCGGCGCGGTGCCAGGCAGCTTCACGCTGGGCAACTACCGGCAGGTGCTGCGCGACCCGTATTACTACGAGATCTTCTGGCGCACGCTGCGCATCTCGGCCCTGGTGACGCTGCTGTGCGTGCTGATCGGCGCGCCCGAGGCCTACATCCTCAGCCGCATGCGCCGGCCCTGGCGCTCGGTGTTTCTGCTGGTGATCCTGGCGCCGCTGCTGATCTCCGTGGTGGTGCGCGCCTTCGGCTGGAGCATGCTGCTGGGGCCCAACGGGCTGATCAATGCGGCGCTGCAGGCGCTGGGCCTGGGGCCAGTGCGCCTGCTCTACAACGAGACGGCCATCGTCATCGCCCTGGTGCACGTGATGATGCCCTTCATGGTGATTGCGGTGTGGACTTCGCTGCAAAAGCTCGACCCCTGGGTGGAAAACGCCGCGCTCTCGCTCTCGGCCACGCCGCTGACCACGCTGCGCCGCATCGTGCTGCCGCAGGTGATGCCCGGCGTACTCTCGGGCAGCCTGATTGTGTTTGGCCTCTCGGCCAGCTCATTTGCCATCCCCGGCCTGCTGGGCGGGCGCCGGGTGAAGATGGTGGCCACGCTGATCTACGACGAATACCAGCACGAGCTGAACTGGCCCCTGGGGGCGGCCATTGCGCTGCTGTTGTTGGCGCTCAATCTCATCATCATGGTGGGCATCAGCCGCATGGTCGAGCGCCGCTATCAAAAAGCCCTGGGTTGATTGCGATGCACAAGGGATAAAAAAGGAGATGCCCATGCAGAAAAACGGCCCCATTGCCATGCTGTTTCACACGCTGGTCGTGGCCTTCATGCTGGCGCCGCTGCTCATCGTCTGCCTGGCTGCGTTTTCGCCGGCCGAGACGCTGTCCGTGCCCACGGGCGACTGGTCGCTGCGCTGGTTCCGGCAAGTCTTCCAGCACCCGGATTTCGTGCAGGCCTTCTACAACAGCCTGGCGCTGGCCACGGCGGCGGCAAGCCTCTCCACCGCCCTGGCCACGGCGGCGGCCATGGCCATCGTGCGCTACCCCATCCCTGGGCGCGCCTGGCTGCAAGGGCTGTTTCTCTCGCCGCTGATCATTCCGCACCTGGTGCTCGGGGTGGCCATGCTGCGCCTGCTCTGGCTGGTGGGCGGCCAAGGCCATTTTGGCTGGCTGATCCTGGCCCATGCCCTGGTGGTCACGCCCTACACCATGCGGCTGATCCTGGCTGCGCTGCTGGGCGTTGACCGCAGCGTCGAGCAGGCCGCCCAATCGCTGGGCGCCAGCAGCAAGGTGGTGGTGCTGCGCATGACGCTGCCCATGATCCTGCCGGGCCTGAGCGGCGGCTGGCTGCTGGCCTTCATCAACAGTTTTGACGAGCTGAGCATGTCCATCTTCGTGGTCTCGCCCTCGACCGTCACGCTGCCGGTGCGCATGTACATGTACGCCACGGAGTCGCTCGACCCGATGATGGCTGCCGTCTCCGCCCTGATCGTCTTTCTCACGCTGGGCCTGATGCTGCTGCTGGAGCGGATCTACGGCCTGGACCGCGTGCTGATCGGCAAGCATTGACAGAAGGAGCCAGCCGCCATGCCGCTCGCGCCCGCGCCCAGCCCCGAACACAGCCAGTTCCAGCGCCTCAAGGGCCTGGAGCGGCCTGTGCTGGAGTTCACGCTCAACGGCCAGCCGGCCCGCGCCCTGCAGGGCGATACGGTCATGACCGCCATCCTCACCCAAAGCGCCCGCCTGCGCTGCAACGAGTTCAGCCAACTGCCCAGGGCAGGCTTTTGCGTCATGGGCGCCTGCCAGGATTGCTGGGTGCGCCTGGCCGATGGGCGCAGCATCCGCGCCTGCCAAAGCCCGCTGGAGCCGGGCATGTCCATTTGCACCGGCAACGCCCAATGCCCCCCTGGCCCATGAACACTGCCGCCCCCGACTTCCGCCTGCAGCGCAGCGCCGCCGCCGATCTGCCGCCCATCGTCGTGGGCGCCGGCCCGGCTGGCGTGCGCGCGGCCGCCACTTTGCTGGCCCACGGCCTGCGCCCGGTGGTGGTGGACGAGGCGCCGCGCGCGGGCGGGCAGGCGTACCGCCAGCCGCCTGCTGGCCTGGAGCGCAGCCCGCAAGAGCTCTACGGCAGCCAGGCGCGGCGGGCCCTGGCCGTGCACGCCTGCTTTGCCAGCATCCAGCCCCAAATCGACTACCGCCCCGACACGCTGCTGTGGAACGCCCAACCCGACGGGCTGGATCTGCTGCACCAGCCCACGCAGGCGCTGTCCTGCCTGCCCTGGCGCGAGATCATCGTCGCCAGCGGCGCCACCGATCGCGTGCTGCCCCTGCCGGGCTGGACGCTGCCTGGCGTCTACACCCTGGGCGGCGCGCAAGTGGCGCTGAAATCCCAGGGCTGCGCCATCGGCAGCGCCGTGGTGTTCGCAGGCAGCGGCCCGCTGCTGTACCTGGTGGCCAGCCAATACGCCCGCGCCGGCGCGCAGGTCGTGGCCGTGCTCGATACCGCCCCCCGCGCGGCGCGCTGGCGCGCCATCCCCGGCATGCTCAGCCAGCCCGCCACAGCCGCCCAGGGGCTGCAACTCCTTGCCAGGCTGCGCGCGCAGCGCGTGCCCGTGCACCGGGGCGTGCAGTTGCTGCGCATCGAAGGCGATGCCCGCCAGCAGCGCGTCCAGGCCATCGTCTGGCGCGACCACGCCGGCCGCCAGCAGCGCAGCGCCTGCACTGCCGTGGGCCTGGGCCATGCCCTGCGCCCGGAAACCCAGCTGGCCGATTTGCTCGGCTGCGCCTTCAGCTTCTCACCCGTGCAACGCTGCCACGTGCCCACGATCGACGCCATGCGCCGCAGCAGCGTGCCCGGCGTGTACCTGGCCGGCGATGGCGCAGCCATTCTGGGCGCCGATGCGGCCGAATGCTCGGGCGAGCTAGCGGCCTGGGCGCTGCTGGCCGACCGCGGCCTGCCGGTGGATGGCGCGCGCATCGCCCGCCTACAGCGCCGGCTTGCGCTCGCGCAGCGTTTTCGCCAGGCCATGGAGCAGGCCTTCCCGCTGCCTGCCGCGCAATGGGCGCAGCACTGCCCAGGCGAGCTCGTCATCTGCCGCTGCGAGCACATCACCGCCGCCCAAGTGCGCGCCGCCATCGCCGAAGGCGGCGCGCAGGAGCTCAACCGCCTCAAGGCCTTGTGCCGCGTGGGCATGGGCCGCTGCCAGGGCCGCATGTGCGCCCCCGCCGCCGCCGAGCTGCTGGCCCACACCCTGGGCATGCCCGTGCAGCAGGCCGGGCGGCTGCGCGCGCAAGCGCCCATCAAGCCCGTGCCGCTGGGCGCCGCCCTGGCCTCGCAAGAAACGGAGGGCCTGGCCCCATGAACGCCAGCGCCCGCATTGGCAGCGACGTCATCGTCATCGGCGGCGGCATCATGGGCTGCGCCACGGCCTTGTTCCTGCGCCAGCAGCACAGGCTGCGCGTCACGCTGCTGGAGCGCGACGTCTGCGGCGCCCGCGCCAGCGGCATCAACTTCGGCGGCGTGCGCCGCCAGGGCCGCGCCATTGCCCAATTGCCGCTGGCCCAGCGTTCGCAGCAGCTTTGGGGGCGGCTGCGCAGCCTGATCGGCACCGATGGCGAATACGAGCGCAGCGGCCATTTCAAGATGGCGCTCACGCATGCGCACATGCAGGCGCTGGCCGAGTACGCCGAGCGCAGCAAGGGCTATGGGCTGAACCTACAGCTCATCGAGGGCCGCAGCGCCCTGCAAAAGCACTTCCCCGCCGTGGGCGCGCGCATCGTCGGCGGCTCGCTCTGCCCCGAGGACGGTCAGGCCAATCCGCGCCTGGTGGCGCCGGCCTTTGCCCAGGCCGCGCGCCGCCACGGCGTCGACGTGCGCGAGCACACCAGCGCCTGCGCCGTAGAGCACGATGGCCAGCGCTTCATCGTCCACGCCGC
>JAUMYI010000309.1:0-520 GCA_030528705.1 Comamonadaceae bacterium
CGCGGGCGCTCCCGGCGCCTGGGCCGGTGCTGGCGCGTTGATGGGCGCTGGCGTGTTGCGGGCTGGGGGCGCGGGCGGCTCGACAGCGGGGATGGCCGCAGTTGGCGCGGCTAGCGCAGCAGGGGGCTGGGCAGGGGCGGGCGCTGCCTGGGCTGCGCCCGCCGCGTCCGCGGCTTCAGTGGCGGGCTTGGGGGGCTGCGGGGCTTTGGCTGGGGCTTCTGGGGTGGCTGGCGCTGGCGGCGCGGGCGCTGGCTGGGCCGCCGTCTCTATGGCTTGCTGGCGCAGCCAGTCCATGACGCTGCTGTCGGCAGCCGGCGGGGGCGGCTTGGCGCTGGGCTCGCTGGGTGCGGGGGCTGGGGATTTTTTTCTGAAAAAGCTGAACATAATGCGCGGCGTTGGTGCGGGCCCGCGCACCGGCCGGGGGCCCCCCCACATGGCTATGGGGGCGGGGCGCCGGGGCCCGGGGGGGGGGGTGGGGCCCGCGCCCGCCGACTGTCACGCAGTTGTGACTGAGGGGGAG
>JAUMYI010000309.1:530-2188 GCA_030528705.1 Comamonadaceae bacterium
GGGGGGCGGGGGATTTTGGGCTCAAAACGCAGACCAAAGGCCCCGGCGTTGGTGCTGTCAGGCGCACGGGCCTGGCAGCACCAGAATGGCATTTGGGCGCTGGGCAGCGTGCCCGGCGGGGCGCTGTGGCGCCTTCATCAATGGAGAACCTGGACTGTGAAGACGCAAGTGCGCGATTGTATGAAACCTTGGCTGGGGCGCGGCGCGGCGCTGCTGGCTGCGGCCTGCCTGGCCGCGTGTGCCAGCGCCCCAGGCACTGCGGCGCTGGAGGCGGGTAAGCCGCCGGCCATGCAGGCGGCAGCGCCAGCGGCATCGACTGATCAATTGCCCGCCGGCGCGCAGGTGCTGCGCGAGGATGAGGCCCTGGCGCATTACCGGCTGGCCAATGGGCTGGAGCTCATCGTCAAGCCCGACCGGCGCGCGCCGACGGCCATCCACATGCTGTGGCTGCGCGTGGGCTCGATCGACGAGGCCGATGGCACCAGCGGCGTGGCCCATGCGCTGGAGCACATGATGTTCAAGGGCAGCAAGGCCCTGGCGCCGGGTGTGTTCTCGCGCCGCGTGGCCGAGCTGGGCGGGCAGGACAATGCCTTCACCAGCCTGGACTACACGGCCTATTTCCAGCAGGTGCCGGTGCAGCAGTTGGGCGTGGTGATGGGGCTGGAGGCCGAGCGTTTTGCGCACAACCAGTGGCCCGATGAGGAGTTCACGCGCGAGATCGAGGTCATCAAAGAGGAGCGCCGCCTGCGCACCGACGACCAGCCGCGCGCCAAGCTGTTCGAGCAACTGATGGCGGCCACCTTCATGGCCGCGCCGCAGCGCCGCCCCATCATCGGCTGGATGGACGACTTGCAGCGCATGCGCGCCGAGGACGTGCGCGCCTTCTACCGCCAATGGTATGTGCCGTCCAATGCCGCCGTGGTGGTGGTGGGCCAGGTGCAGCCGCGCCAGGCGCTGGCATTGGTGGCGCGCCACTATGGCGATGCGCTGCAGGGCAGCGCGCAGCAGGCGGCCACGCTGCCGGCGCGCAAGATCACGCAGGAGCCGCCGCAGCAAGGGCCCAGGCGCATCGTGCTGCGCGACCGGGTCGAGCAGCCGGTGCTGCTGATGGCTTTCAAGGCGCCGGCGTTGCAGCAATTGCAGCAGCCCAGCGCCAGCGAGCGCGATGCGCTGGCGCTGATGGCGCTGGCCGGCGTGCTCAGCGGCTACGAGGGCGCGCGGCTGGAGCGCGCGCTGGTGCGCGGCCCGCAGCGCGTGGCCGACAGCGTTGACGCCAGCGCCATGCTCAGCAACCGCAGCGGCAATGGCCTGTTCCTGCTCAGCGCCATCCCCGCGCCTGGGCGCGATGGCCAGGCCGTGGAGCAGGCGCTGCGCCGGGCGATTGCCGAGGTGGCGCAGCGCGGCGTTGGCCAGCAGGAGTTGCAGCGCGTGGTCACGCAGTGGACGGCGGCCACGGTGTATGAGCAGGATTCGATGTTCGCGCAGGCCAATGAGCTGGGGCGCAACTGGATCCAGGGCTGGCCGCTCGATGCCAGCGAACTGCTGATTCAGCGGCTGCGCGAAGTCACGCCCGAGCAGGTGCAGGCCGTGGCGGCGCGCTATTTCGGCGACGATGGGCTGACGGTGGCCGAGCTGCTGCCGCAGGCGCCATCGGCAGC
>JAUMYI010000310.1 GCA_030528705.1 Comamonadaceae bacterium
ACAGCCAGCGCGAGAGCATGCCGTGCAGCTCCTCGCTCACGTCCTCGCCGCTGTCAAAACGCCGTTGCATCTGCGTCACCTTGCGCGTGAACAGCTCATGCACTTTCTTGTGCGGGCCGCTGAACACGTAGCCCGCCTCCTCAATCAAGGCTTCCTCGAAGGCAAAGTGTGAGATGGTGTAGTCCACCATCTCAGCAATCACCTCGCCCAAGCGTTGACGGTCGTGCGTTTGCCGCACTTCGTGCAGCATATTGATGTATTCGACGATGCGCCGGTGCTGCCTGTCGATTTCGGCGATGCCGGTATTCATGTCCGGCGTCCACTGAAGAATGCTCATGCCAATGGCCTTGTGGTGAAAACGGTGGGGAGCACGCGCATGCTCTGGCGGCTGCTTGGGTGGAAGCAGGGCATTCTCTTACACTTTTTTGACAATTGACCGATGGCAGAGTGCCATGCAGGGTAACCGTCTGGCCTGCGCTGGCTCTGTTGTGGTATGGCATCTTGGGTTTTGATCATGCTGGAGCTCATTTTTTTGGTACTTCCTCCGGCGTGCCCACGCGCACGCGCAACGTCTCGGCCCTGGCCGTGCAGGCCGCACCCGCGCTGCTGCCCGGCAGCGGTTGGTGGCTGATCGACTGCGGCGAAGGCACCCAGCAGCAACTGCTGCGCACGCGGCTTTCGCCCCACGACCTGGCCGGCGTGTGCATCAGCCACGTGCATGGCGACCATTGCTACGGCCTGCCTGGCCTGCTGGCCAGCGCCGGCATGGGCGGGCGCCACGAGCCGCTGCGCCTGATTGCCCCGCCACCGGTGTGGCAGTGGCTGCAAGCCACGCGGCAATGCACGGACCTGCACCTGCCTTACCCCATCCAGTTCACCGACGTGGCCGCGTTGCACGCCCAGCCTTTGACGCTGGCTGCCAGCGGGCAGGCCAGCCTGGCGCTCAGTGCCCACCCGCAGGCGCACCGCGTGCCCAGCCACGCCTTTCGCTTCGAACTGGTGCAGCGCCAAGTCAGGCTGGAGACGGCCGCGTTGCAGGCAGCGGGCCTGCCGCCCGGCCCGGCCTGGCGCGCCTTGCAGCAAGGGCAGGACGTGACGCACCAGGGCCGCCAGCTGCGCAGTGCCGACTTCGTGCACACGCAAACGCGCCGCCTGGCGGCCGTGCTGGGGGGCGACAACGCCCGGCCCGACGTGCTGCGCGCCGCCTGCGAGGGCGCGCAGCTGCTGGTGCACGAGGCCACGTACAGTCGCGCCGCCTTGCAAAAAGCCGGCCCCGGCCCCATGCACAGCAGCGCCCATGACGTGGCCGCCTTTGCCCAGACCGCCGGCGTGCCCAGCCTCATCCTCACCCACTTCAGCCCGCGCCACCACAGCCAGGCCGAGCAAGAAATGCTCCTGCAGGAAGTGCGCGCAGCCTACCGCGGGGCAGCCTTTCTCGCGCGGGATTTCGATCAGTACGTGCTGGATTTCGACGGCCAGTTGCGCCTGCAACCGTCCGCCGTGAGCGCGTCATGATGGTGCGCAGCGGCAGCCAGCAGTGCTGCGAGTTGGGGCCGTGAGCGGGCAGTTGCCGATGAGCGCCCGTGCTGGTGGCCATCACCCCTTTGGCGCCGTGCGCTTGGGCTGCCCAGCCCGGCGCTTGCGCAGCCAGATCAGCACCCCCGTGGCGCTGATGACGGCCACCGCCAGCCCCAGCAGGCTGACCAGCGCGCGGCCCGGCCAGCCCAGGATGCGGCCCGAGTGCAGCGGGTATTGCGCGGCCATGAACACCTCGCCCGCGCTGCGGTGCGGCGCGCCGCGCGTGGCCACGGGCGCGCCGGTGGCTGCGTCCAGATACACCCAGCGCGGCCCCAGCGTCGGGCCGTAAGGTTCGAGCCCCGGCGCGGCAAAGGCCACGGCGTACAGCCCGTCCTCGCCCTGCCAGTCGTACAGCCGCCAGGGCTGCAAGCCCAGCGCCTTGGCTGCGGCGGGGGCAGGCGTGGCGGGCGATGAGGATGCGGCTGAGGGGGCGGCGGTGGGCGCTTCGTCCAGCCAGCCCAACTGCCGTGCCTGGGCCAGCGCCCGTTGCAGCGCGCGCTCGCGCCCGATGGCGGCTTGCCCTGGGGGCAAAGGCTGGCGGCCCGCCCAGGGATCGGGCAGCACGGGCGAAAACCACGCCACCAGCGGTTGCATGACTTCCGTGCG